>JAUWNT010000210.1 GCA_030612495.1 Candidatus Aminicenantota bacterium | reverse complement strand
ACGTTAGCAACAAGACAAGGAAAACAATATCAAATTAAATAAGGAAAATCATGAGTTCATATAAAAAATTAAACTATAACCTACCTGTTTATATAAGAATTCTCATCGTAATTATTGTTCTAATAGCTTCTACTTTGAGCGTTGTTATTGGACTCCCCTTGGCAAAATTGTTGAATGTAAATCCTGCTGATCTTTCAGGTGCTGGGTTTGTACCTACTTTTAAAACAATAACAATTGTGGTGCTTTTTGCTGCTTTTCAGTTTTTACTGATTTGGGTAGTAATGAGGTTTATACACCGAAAACCCTTAGGTAGCTTAGGATTTAAGGGGCCTATATTCGTTCCCTTATTAGTGGGTACTGCTATTGGAATGTTGTGGGCTAGTATTGAGTATCTTTTACTTCATGTCTTTGGTAGCAATATTAGTATAGTATTAAGCATCCCACAGGAGGTTTCTTTTATAGCAATCATCGGTTATTTTTTATTAAATGTACTTTTCCTACTTACCTTAAATTCACTTAAAGAGGAACTTGTATTTAGGACGTATCCTATTAATCAGTTTGATGATTATCCACAGTTAATGATACCTGTACTTATTATAGTGTCACTTGTATTTGCCAGTGTGCATCACATATTGGTACCCTTTGCTTTGGATGATTTTGTTTCACGATTTACGATTGCAATAGTATTATGCTTCGTTTTCTATCGTTGGAGGTCAATTTGGCTGATAGCTGGGCTTCATAATGGATTAAATTTATTGGAATATTTAACAGGAGGAAACTATAAAATGGGTGGTTTACTAAAATTATCCTTAGAAAATGATCCATCTCCAGAAATATCAATTGCTATAGATTTCGGGCTTGCAATTATTTTAATTTTAATATTTAACTTTATTTGGAAAAAGGAAAACCAAAATAATAAATCGTATTTCAAAATTAAACATCCAATTATATAAATTGCAAATTCCAATGAAACAGCACAAAATAAACTGTTACGGATTAAAAAGGAAAATTGAAAAAATCGTAAGGAAATAAAAATGTCATAGAACCTGATAGTAAACGCTTAAGTCTATGAAGTACCGAAGAAAGTCCAGTTGCTAACAATGTATAAAAATAATAGCCGATACAGTAGTAAATTCAAGTGCTGTAACTCGCTTCAACTATTTCGTAACCTGACAGGAATGAAGCCCGCAGTCGGCTACTATTCTTATACTTACCGTTATGGGCAAAAAGCACACACAATATTTAATAAAGAGGCTCGGCCATCCTTGGCCTCGCAAAATAATTGCAATTGATTTCATTAATAGTATAATTAAATCGCCAAAAGGAGGCAAACAATGAAGGAGAAAAAAAAACTTACACACAATTCTGGTGCGCCTGTTGTTGACAATCAAAATGTTATGACAGCAGGTAAAAAAGGCCCCATGCTCTTGCAAGATGTATGGTTCCTTGAAAAGCTGGCACACTTTGACCGTGAAGTTATTCCTGAGCGAAGAATGCACGCCAAAGGTTCTGGTGCTTATGGGACATTCACAGTTACACATGATATTACCAAATACACAAAGGCAAAGATATTTTCTAAAATCGGGGAAAAGACCGAATTGTTTGTCAGATTTTCTACAGTTGCAGGAGAAAGAGGTGCTGCAGATGCGGAACGTGATATTCGCGGATTTGCTATAAAGTTTTATACTGAAGAGGGCAATTGGGATTTAGTAGGGAACAACACCCCGGTATTCTTTCTAAAAGATCCACTAAAATTCCCTGACCTCAACCATGCCGTTAAGCGTGACCCTCGTACTAATATGCGTAGTGCTAAAAACAACTGGGATTTCTGGACATCATTACCCGAAGCACTTCATCAGGTAACAATTACAATGAGCGACCGCGGTATACCATATTCATATCGTCATATGAATGGTTATGGCAGCCATACATACAGTCTTATCAATGATAAAAACGAACGTATCTGGGTTAAATTTCATCTGAAAACACAACAAGGAATTAAATGTCTAACTGACCAAGAAGCTGAAGTAATAATAGCGAAGGACAGAGAAAGTCATCAGCGTGATTTACTTGAAAGCATTGATAATGGTGATTTTCCAAAATGGAATATGAAAATCCAGATAATGTCTGAGGAAAAAGCAAAAAAATGTAAGTTTAATCCATTTGATCTGACTAAAGTATGGTCTCACAAAGATTATCCACTGATTGATGTAGGTGTTTTAGAGCTGAATAGAAATCCAGAAAACTATTTTGCTGATGTAGAACAGGCTGCTTTTAATCCAGCCAATATTATACCAGGTATTGGCTTTTCACCAGACAAAATGTTACAGGGGCGATTGTTTTCTTACGGAGATGCACAGCGCCATCGTCTGGGTGTAAACCATCATCTTATTCCAGTAAATAAATCAAGATGCCCTTTTCATAATTCGTTTCACCGCGATGGCCAAATGAGAGTTGACGGTAATTATGGTTCAACTTTGGGTTATGAGCCTAATAGTTTTGGTGAGTGGCAGGAACAACCAGAATATAAAGAACCACCACTTGAATTAGATGGTGCTGCAGATCATTGGAATCATAGAGAAGATGATGATTATTATTCACAGGCAGGAGATCTATTCCGTCTTATGAGTAAAGAACAACAGCAGGTTCTTTTTGAGAATACAGCTCGAGCAATGGGAGATGCACCAAAAGAAATTAAAATTCGCCACATTGGTAATTGTTTAAAAGCAGATGAAGCTTATGGCAAAGGTGTAGCACAAGCTCTTGGTATAAATGTAAGTGAAATTAAATAGTAAATGTTCTAGCCAAGCGAATATCCTTGTTCGCTTGGCTAATCTCAAAGAGCGCGTGCTTTCAGCACATAACAGCACATATATGCTTCGCTCCCGTTGGTCGCTTCGGGCTTCGCCACATTTTGCCTTCGCTATTGCTACGGCAAAACGTCATATATGTGCGAAACGTTAGCTGCAACCAAAACTAAACTTGCCATAAATGAATGAAAGAAATTGAAATAAAAAAAGTAACGCCAAACGAAATTGA
>JAUWNT010000272.1 GCA_030612495.1 Candidatus Aminicenantota bacterium | reverse complement strand
TAAAAATTATCTATTCATAAATATTCTGATGAGATTTTTGCTTTGTTTCTTCCGAAATTTGCCCAAATATTTTTGATTAAATTAAAAAAACAGCCTGTTCCTTTTTCTTTTAAAAGTCTATATTTGTATCTCTAATCCTTCTTTTTTTACCAATTGTAAAAGGGGAGAAAATTTATCATTTAAAAATCGTTTTTTACCAACAGTATAAGGTTCAAGCCTGACATCGACAGAGCAGCTAATCCTCCAGGTTTTGCCGACTGCCCGATCATCATTATTGTCAAAAATTTCAGATACCACCATAACATCGATATCGCTTTCTTCGTTCTCTTCTCCACTGGCATAACTACCATATAAAAAAGCTTTTTCTACAGGGATACCTTCTTGTAAAAGGCGTTTTAGAAATCTTTGTACCAATGTTATAACAGTTTTTTCAGCCATGATAAAATCTCTTTTGTCTTTCTAAAGTATTCTCCTACTTTCTTTTTGTCAGGAATTTCGGGATTATAATCCGGGTACCTTCCTTCCAATTGATATTTCATTAAAATTCCAAGAAACTCGGCATTTTCTTCCGTCACCTCAACACCTGTGATTTCTAAAAGTCGAAATAAATTATGTGATTTCGGTGGGATCTGATTTGTCGTTTTTATCACATGAGCTTTGATGATTTTTTCAATTGTTAAATGACAAAAGAACAATCCATGCAGGTATTTTTTCTTTTCAATTAAAATCCCTGCGGTATCTATGTCAGAATCCGCCCCCTGTGCCCAATATCCAATCTGCTTTTTTGTATAAGGCATTTTGCCTCCAATATTATTATAAATAGATACTCGCCAAAATGCAACTTTTTGTCAATTCGTTTTAACAAAAATGTAAAAAATTAAAAAATAGGGACACATCCTATTTTTGATTTATTTTTTCTCTTCTTGCTTTGGATTTAAGATCTCCTCCAGTAATTGAAGGTATTCTTCAGGGGCGGTGATTAAGGATATACCGATCTCCTTAAAATTAGGTTTCCCCTTGCCCGGGTTTTCATTTACCCAACGCACACTGCCAGATATTTTAAATTGTTTTCCCCTAATAGAAATCTCTATTTCAATGGCTTTAAATGTTGGAAAGGTAAACTCCGATTTTACAGATAATCCTTTTTTTGAGATGTTCATTAAAGTAACAGGATAACTTTGATCTCCATCAATGATTTTAATATTTTTTATTCCAAAAATTCTCTCTTCCTTTCTAAAATCCATTTATTTACCCCTAAAAATCAATCATAAATGAAATTAAAAAAGAATGCAAAAAGTAAAATGTAACGTTGGCTGTAATCTTTATATGTTTAGATGAGAGACACCCATTAGAAGTTCATTGTCAATAGTATAGCCTGATTTTTTTTGGTCAACTCGAAAAATTGACTTTTTATACATATTATATTAAAATTTTACAGACATGTGGCTTAACAAAAGAAATTCCTTGATTTTAAACAACCTAATCAAAACCTATATTTCTACACATAAACCAGTAAGCTCAAGTCAGCTTGCTAAAAATAGCCAGTTATCAAGTCCTACAATCAGAAAAGAACTACAAAAGCTTGAATCCCATGGATATATCTTT
>JAUWNT010000009.1 GCA_030612495.1 Candidatus Aminicenantota bacterium | reverse complement strand
CCTTTTATGGGCAGCATCCCTGGCAGCATAAATATAGCCAGTTATATTTACAAAATCCCCGGCTCTTAATTGGATAACTTTTTCTTCGTCTAAAGGGGTGGTTATTTTTATTACTTCCTTCATAGATTTTCTTCCTGGTTTAAAATATTTATTTTTTTAATATTCCTTCGGCATGCCGGGCAGCATGACAACAGACGTTTATAGCAACTGGCATGCCGGCTATATGGGTGGGAAGATAGTCGATATTTACGGCTAAGGTAGTAGTACTACCCCCAAGACCAGCAGGACCTATCCCTAGGTTGTTTATCTTCTCCAAGGCCTCTTTTTCCATAGCAGCATATTTCTCGTTTTGGTTGTGTTTGCCTATTTTGCGGGCGATAGCCTTTTTAGCAATGACCATAGCCTTGTCGGCAGTCCCTCCTACTCCTACTCCGATAATGGTAGGAGGACAGGGATTAGGGCCGGCTTTTTCTACTGTTTCTACAATGAAGTTTACTATTCCTTCTGGCCCATCAGCAGGTTTTAGCATCGCTAATCTACTCATATTTTCGCTGCCGAATCCTTTGGGCATTACCGTAAAATTAATTTTATCTCCGGGGACTATATCGGTATAGATTATTGCAGGAGTATTAGTCTTAGTGTTCTTTCTTTCAAAGACCGGGTCATCAACTACTGATTTTCTAAGATATCCTTCCTGGTAAGCTTCTTTAACTCCCTGGTTTATGGCTTCGGTAAAGTCACCATCTACTAAATGAATTTCCTGTCCCATTTCCACAAATACTACTGCCAGTCCGGTATCCTGACAGATGGGCACCTCTTCTTTTGAGGCAATCTTATTGTTTTCTATAATCATTCTTAAGACATATTTCCCTATAGGAGAATTCTCCTCTTCTAAAGCCTTTTTCAGTCGTTGTGTAAGGTCTGTATTTATATAAAAATTAGCCTTAAGGAACAGCTCTTTCACTTTATTTTTAATTTGATTAGCTTTAATTTTTCTCATCCTATACCTCTTATACGCTTAGGGTACTTTTAAATAATTAATTAAGTCTATTTATTATAATATACTATATTTATTTGAAAAATTCTTATTTTTTGGAAATATTTTTTAAAATTTTCTGTAAACCTTGTTTTAGCTGCTCTTTTTGATAAGAGAAAAAAATGGGGAAATATGCTGAATTCCCTCTTTTGAGGGGATGATAGCGGGCACGATGCATCGTGCCTCTACATTACTGTTTTATTTACTTATTGGGTTATAATCATACTTAATTTAATCATTATTTTTCTTCTAATATTTTCTTAGCTTTCTGGATAGATTCCTTAACTCTTTTTAAAGAAGTTCCTCCATAAGAATTCTTAGCCTCAACAGCAGATTGCGGTTTTAATATTTCTAGAGCTTTTTCATTGAAATTTCTATGAAAAGATTTTAATTCCGAAAGAGTTAAATCTTCCAAAATTTTTTTGTTTTCTAAACAATAAATAACCATACCGCCTACTAATTTATGGGCTTCTCTAAAAGATAAACCCTTTTTCACTAAATAATCTGCTAATTCTGTAGCAGTTGAAAAATCACCTTTAGTGCTCTTCTCTATCTTTTCTTTATTAATCTGCATAGTCTCTATTATCTTACTCATTAAGAATAAAGAAGTTTCTAAAGTAGCTACGGTATCAAATAAAGGTTCTTTGTCTTCTTGCATATCATGATTATAAGCCAGGGGTAAGGCCTTCATCATGGTTAGAAGATTTATTAAATTTCCATAGACTCGCCCGGTTTTCCCTCTAATTAATTCTGCAGCATCAGGATTTTTCTTCTGAGGCATAATACTGCTTCCAGTACAAAAAGAATCATCCAGCTTCCATTCAACAAATGGATTATTTTAAATTAGAATGAGCTCAAATCGGAAGGAACTTAATTCTATAAAAAGACATAAATGGGGCAGAGAGTAAAAGTTCAAGATTGTACTGGAAGGTCTATCTGCTCAAATCGGAATAAGCAAATTATGTAATAAGTGACAAATCTCTCAACTGCTATATTATCACTGGAAAAAGTAATTACTCCAATATGGTCATAAAGTTTAAGACCAAAATATCACCAAGATTGATGGCATTGAAATGCCCTTTTCAAAGTTTTCTTATTTCTATTTTAGCTCTTTAATTGCTTTTTCAACTCTGTCTAAACCTTCTTTTATCACTTCCATAGATTTGGCAAAGACAAATCTAACATAACCCGAATAATTAAAAGCTACCCCAGGGACAACTGCCACATGCGCTTTATTTAAGAAAAATTTGGCTACATCCACATCGCTTCTAATTATATTTCCATCATATTCTTTACCATACAGAGCAATAACATTCGTGAAAGTATAAAATGCTCCATCCGGATAATTACACTTTATACCCTCTATTCCATTAAGCCTATTAACCATGTATTCCCTGCGTTTCCCATATTCCTTTACCATAATCCTAACTGATTCCTGGCTTCCGTTCAAAGCTTCAATGGCCGCTTTCTGAGCTATGGAATTAATATTACCTGTTGCATGGCCTTGAAGATTGTTCATGGCCTTTATAATCCCCTTGGGACCTGCAGCATAACCTACACGCCAGCCTGTCATGGCATAGGTCTTTGATAAACTGTTAACAGTTATAGACATCTCCTTTTCCTTCTCCCCCAGAGAGGCTACACTAATATGCTTTCTGTCATCATAAATAAGATGTTCATAGACTTCATCGGTAATAATATACACTCCACGCTCTACAAGAAAAGTTGCAATCTTTTTCAGCTGTTCTTTTTCAATAATAGAACCAGTTGGGTTATTAGGGCTATTTAATAAAAATGCTTTTATTTTTGGAGTAAAATTTGCTTCCACTTCTTCAAAGTTAGGACGAAAATTATTTTCCTCTTTTGTTTTAAAAAAGACTGGTTCTGCTCCAGCAAGCTTAATCTGTTCAGCATAACTCACGTAGCAGGGAGCTGGAATCAATACCTGGTCTCCTTCTTCGCAGATGGTCCTAAAAACTTCGTAAAGTGCTTGTTTACCACCATTACATATTAAAATCTGACTGGGTTCATATTCTATTCCGTTTTCTCTCTTGAATTTTTCTGCAACTGCCTTTCTGAGTTCCGGAATTCCTGGTACGTCTGTATATTTTGTAAAACCCGCTTTAATGGCTGCAATAGCTGCTTTTTTAATATTATCCGGCGTATCAAAATCCGGTTCTCCCTGGGCAAAACTTATTATATCTATACCTTCCCTCTTAAGTTTATTCGCCATAAAAGAAGTTCCTTCTGTAGCAGAAGGACTGATGCCTGCTACAGATTTTGAAATTACATTGCTAATCACGAAAAACCTCCTTTTGTACAGTGACGCATTTTGTTAGCTTATAAAAATTAGTTTCAATCTGTCCTATTTGTTTTAATAATTTTAATGGCTTCTAGGGCACAAAATTAAATACACAAAGGTATCCCTTCGTTTATACACATATCACAGCAAGATTGATCAAGATCGGCTTTTATATCACCATTTTTATTATCCCTAAAAATCTTAATACTGCTTGTATTTTCTAAGTTGAAAGTCTTGGAGTGATGATACGAACAAGCTAAAACACAAGATTTAAAAACCATATACTTGTCTTAATTAATCACTAAGGAATACTTGATCTCTATGCTCATTTACTTCCCACCTAAATTTTATTTTTAAAAGATTATCTAGGATGTAAGTTTTTCAGCTTTTTCAAACCTGCCTTTCACATAATCAAATCCTAAGGCTAAGAGATATTCCTTGGGTTGCCAATCTATCGCAATATCCCAAGCCTCCTGTTTTTTTTATTTAAAATATTTTTTTAATAATCTTTATTCCCTTTTTATGAATATAAATTATTGTTATTAATAAAATCAATCCAATAGAACTAGAAATATTACCTGGTATTATTAATAATAATGACGCTAAGAAAAATAAAATTCTTTCCCAGGTTTTAAGAAAATCAAATAAAAAACCTCTCTCAGCAATAGCAAATGATATAACCGCTAAAAAAGTGCTTCCAAGAACAATAAAAAACTTTGGATAGGCCATTTCTTGTAGAAGAAGCTGGGGTGAATATACAAAAACATACGGTATAATAAATGAAGCAAATGCCAACCTGAGCCCTGTCCATGCAACCTTAGAAGGATCCGCTTTAGCTATCGCCGCTCCAGTAAAAGATGCTAAGCAAACTGGTGGAGTAAGATTTGATAAACATCCAAAGTAAAAAACAAAGAAATGGGCAACAATTGGAATCACGCCAATTTGCATCAGAGCTGGAGCGCATACAGAAGAAACAATAATATAACAAGCAGTTGCTGGTAATCCCATACTTAAGAAAATTGAAGTAATCATAGTAAAAAATAAAACTAAAAGTAAATTATCTTTTGATAATAATAATATATTATACCCAACCATCTGACCAACACCAGTCATTGCTATTACACCAACAATAATTCCACATACAACACATGCTATACCTACTCCTAAAATATTTCTTCCTCCATAATTTAAAGCATTTAAGATATCTTTTATTCCCATTCTTGTTTCACTTCTAACTTGGCTTAATAACACTGTTGAAATTAGAGCCATGAATGCAGCATATAATGGTGATTTTCCACTAACTAAAAAATATAATAAAATAAATAAAGGTAAAATCAAATGCCCTCTTTTTAGAATTACATTTTTAAGATTTGGTAATTTATTCTTAGATACACCTTTTAAACCTAATTTAAGAGCTTCTAAATGAACTGCAGAAAAAATCGCAACATAATATAAAACAGCAGGTATTACTCCTACTTTAATAATTGTTACATAGCTTATTCCTAAATAAGAACTCATTACAAATGCTGCTGCGCCCATAATTGGAGGCATTAATAATCCTCCACTCGATGCAGCAGCCTCAACTGCCCCAGCAAAATAAGGTTTATATCCTGTTTTCTTCATTAAGGGAATTGTAAAACTCCCGGTAGTTGCTACATTTGCTACACCACTTCCACTAATAGTCCCAGTTATAGCACTTGCAATAACTGCAACTTTAGCTGGTCCCCCAACCGTTCCCCCTGCCAACGATAAGGCAAGATTATTGAAAAAATCAGAAACACCACTTTCCTTTAAAAATGCTGCAAACAATATAAAAAGAAAAATATAAGTCGTTGCGATTCTGCATATTATTCCATAAACACCTTCATCAACTAAATACATTCTTATTATTAATCTTTCAAAACTAAATCCTCTATGAGCAAATACTCCAGGAAAATATCGTCCAAATAATGCATAAATTAGAAAAAATGAGCAAATTATAGTAATCCATTTTCCTACTGCTCTCCTTGAGGCTTCCAGAATTAATAGAATGGTCAATATTCCAAAAAAAATATCCAAACTATTTGGTTCCAATGCTCTTTTAGCAAAGGTATCATTAAAAAAATAAGTATACAATCCACCACTCGCACCCAATATAGCAAATACCCAATCAATAATAGGAATCTTTGTCTTTTGTGAATTTTTTGTCGCAGGATATAAAAGAAATATTAGTAGTAGCAAAAACCCAACAAAAAGTCCACTTTGTCGCATTGCTGAAATAAGTCCAAAACTATTTGTCCATAATCCCATTATTGAGAATAAAATTGCAGTAATTCTAATTAACAATCCTATTTTGCTTCCTAATTTTCTTTGAGTAGAAATTTCTTGATCCCCACTAATTAAAATTGATACTACCTCTTTATTCAATTTACAATTCCCTTTTTCCATATTTTAAAACTGCTAAAAAAATTAACAAAAGATATTAAACTTAATCGAAATTAATACAATTTAATTTAATTCAAGTATATTAAAATAAATAATTATTCTTTTTAAATTCATTTTCAATAAAAGAATAAACCTCATAGTAAAATAACAAATATGGGGAGGGTAACAATACGACTATTTATTTAACTACGCCAATTTCTTTATAGTATTTCTCTGCCCCCTTATGTAAAGGTACTGGATAATTTAAGAAGCCTTCATCAACTGCTTCAATCTTCATTCGATTAAATATTGCAGAAGCTTTTCTTAACCAATCCATATTTTCCCAGGTTGTTTTTGCTAATTCATAGGCAACATCCTCTGGCATTTCCTCTGTTACAATAAACAAAGCAACATGCTGTAAAGTTTTTATAGGTTCTGGTTGATTCATATATGTATTTGCAGGTATTTCAGTTATCAACATCCAGGGTTCTTTTTGATGTATTATATTTCGTTCTTCATCAGAAAGATTAAGTACTTTAAAGCTTCTTATTGGCGTTGCCATCATATCTGAAATTGATGGTACTGGATAACCTCCCATAGCCATTACAGCATCTACAACCCCATTTCTTAATGCATTTAATCCTTCTTGTT
This sequence comes from Candidatus Aminicenantota bacterium, assembly GCA_030612495.1. GTDB lineage: Bacteria > Acidobacteriota > Aminicenantia > UBA2199 > UBA2199 > JAUWNT01. The sequence continues at coordinate 17,207 of JAUWNT010000009.1, read as the reverse complement.
GTCCTAAATATTCAGGCCTAACATCATCGAAACTTAAACCTATTGCAGCTAAAACTGCCTCACTTACAGTAACATTACCGCTTCCAGCTCTACCTACAACAAATTTTTTTCCTTTTATATCAAGTAATGAATTAACATTCTTATCAACCATAATATGATATGCATTTGGAACAAAGGGTTGTAATAGTCTAAAATTTTTATTAGGTTTGCCTTCGAACATATGTGTTCCGAAATATGCCCACAATACAACATTATTCTGCATAATAGCTATTTCTGCTTCTTTTTTTCTTAAAATATCAGCATTTTCAACCGAACCAGCAGAACTTTGAGTAGAGAATTTAATATCTAATTTTTCCCCTAATTTTTCATACCATAGTTGAGAAATAGCAACGCCTGCTGGATAAAAACTTCCACCAGTTGTTGCAGTAGTTATAGTATAAAATTCAGTTGCAAATGCAGAACATGTTAAAAACATGAAAAAAACTAACATTATACCTATAAAAAATTTTTTATACATTTTTGCTTACCTCCTTTATAATTTTAATGGCTTCCCCCCCCATACTTAACAAATTATAGAGTAATTTTTAAAGTAAATTTAATTAATATATTTATTTTCTATTTCTTAATCTTTGATTTTTTTATCCTATTTCCTATAAATATTAATAATAAGTATCGATTTTTTGATAAATATATATTTTAAATCATAAATTTGCAAATTCTTCAGCGAGTTTGTCTGTCACAAACATATGGGCTGGGCGATGGGTAATCATAAATGGTATTTTGCTCTCAATTGCCACTGCCTGCGGTGTGATTCCACATCCCCAATACATCATAATTTCATCTTTGCCTGGAGAAGCAACAGTTGGACGATAAGGATTAAATGAATCCGGCTTGCCTAGTCCTTTGATTCCAATCTTCCCAGGATCTCCTATAAAAACTGGTGGTCCATGCATTAGTAAATGACGCGAAGATATCTGAATTGCCCTGGTTGCATCAAAAGAATTTTTAAAGGAGCGAACACTGACACACAATGGACCTTTAAATATACCAGCTGGGTTACAAGGAATCTCGGTCTTGTAAGCACCATATCGTGTCCATGGAACATTGGCTGATCTCAATGCCCATAAAAAACTCCGACTACAACCTAAAAAGAAAGTAACCAGATCCTCTCGCCAATAATTCAAAATATTGTTCGGTTCATCAATCATTTTTCCATTTTTAAATATCCTGTATTTTGGTAAGGCAGTCCGAATATCCGCCTCTGGTGCTAAAATCTTGGGACAAGTTTCCCCCGGATCGAGCACCTCTAAAACCGGACAAGGCCTTGGATTTCGAGTGCAAAACAGTAAAAAATCATAGGCATATTCCTTAGGAACAATAGCTAAATTCGTTTGTGCATATCCTTGACATGCTTCCATAGTTATATCTGTCCATTCTTCATTCTGAACTAATTTTCTAAACTCTTTAGGTTTCATATGAAGTGGATTGATTTTATCTTTATTATTATTTTTCATATCATAACCTCCTTTTATAAAATCTTGAGTTTTATATCTATAATTTTTAAGTTAATTAATACATATAGTCTCTTCAATGTTTCCATCTTATGTCTTAAACTTGCCACTTGCAGTTGGCAATTTAAATATGGCTAACTGATAGCTTAAGAAAATTAATAATCCTCAATCCCACCATATAAGATCATTTCTCTCAATCATTGAAATTTTAAAACAGTAGTTAAATTTTACGCCAAACTTGGTTGTCTATAAATTTATACTATTACTACCAATTCTTTGACTATTCTTTCTGAAGATTCGTTATGCTTTTCATCATTAAAAAATGAATAAAAAGTACAGCCAATGCAATAATAATTCCTGCAATATTTGACCATGTCGAAGAATACATAATTAATATTGCGCTAATAAATAAAGGAATACGAGAAAAATATCCTATTTTATCAAAGATAAAACCTTGTAATGAAGCTGCTATTGCTACCACCATTATTATACCTCTAAATAGACCAAATAATATTCCTCCAATAGTAACGTCAAATAACATAAGTGCAGGTGAAGTTATAAAAACGAATGGAATTACATAAGCAGGAGCTCCCAACTTGAATGCTTCCCACCCTACTTTATAGGGACTTTCCCCCACTAGTCCTGCTGCTGTAAAAGAGGCCAATGCAACTGGTGGCGTGATTACCGCAAGCATACCATAATAGTAAACAAATAGATGCGCCATTAAAGGTCGTATTTCCAATAATCTAATAAGAATAGGAGCTGCAATAACCGCTACAACAATATAACAAGCAGTAGGAGGAAGACCTGTTCCAAGAATTAGAGAGACAATTGCTATTAAAATGAGACAAATAAATGAATTATCTCCAGCCAAAGAAATAATTCCATCACCTAAAGCCATTCCGAGGCCAGTTGCTCCTATCATTCCCACAGTGAATCCAACCACAGCACATGCTGTTGCTACTGACAACGCCTTTTGAGCTCCTTCTATTAATGAATTCATAAAATCTTTCAAGGATATTCGTGTCTTTTTATTGAATACTGATATAACTAAAGTAGCTACAATTGAATAGAAAACACAAAAAAGAGGAGAAAAACCACGAATCAATAGAGCTACCAGTAATATTACAGGAATTAGCATAAGCCCTCTTTCTCGAAGAGCTTTTTTGATTGAAGGTAGATCTTCTTTCTTCAGCCCTTTTAACCCTATGGCCAGTGCCCGCAGATCGACTGCTAAAAATACAGCAAAATAGTATAACAAAGCCGGAATGACCGCTGCTTTTATAACATGAACATAAGGTATTCCCAGAATTCCTGCCATAATAAAAGCCGAAGCTCCCATAATAGGAGGCATTATTTGTCCCCCGGTACTGCTTACAGCTTCAACTGCAGCAGCAAAAGTTGGAGAATAACCACTTTTTTTCATCAAAGGAATGGTAAAACTACCGGTAGTTGCCACATTTGCAACTGCGATACCCGAAATGGTGCCCATAAGTCCACTGGCGAACACAGACACTTTAGCTCCTCCCCCACGGGTACGTCCAAAAATCGCTACGGCAAGGTCATTAAAAAGTTCGCCGATTCCTGTCTTCGATATAAGAACTCCAAAATAAATAAATGTAAATATATAGCTAGCAGAAACCTGTAACACTATGCCATATGGACCATCAGTTGACCATGCCATATATTCCACTAATCTTACAAGACTCATTCCCCTATACCTAAGAAAGCCTGGAAACAGGTAACCAAAAAGCATGTAAAGAATAGAAATAACACACAGAATTACTAATTCTTTCCCCACAGCCCTCCGGGTAGCTTCAATAATAAGTAAAAGAGCAACCATCCCTATCAAAAAGTTGGTAAAGGAAATTGAAATATCAAACCTAAAAGCAACATAGTCGAAAACAAAAAATATATAAAAATTACTTGCCAGAGCGGCAATCGCCAGGATAATATCATACCATGGTACTCTATCTTTAGGAGATCTAGTTGTGGCAGGGAAAAGAAGAAATACTAAAAATAAAATAAAAGCCAAATGAAATACTCTCTGCTGCATAGGTGGTAACAGACCAAAACCTGCTGTATATAAATGGAATAGTGACAATATAATACATGCAGTTATTAATACTTTCTTTACAAAACCTTCCCTGATATTTCTTATCTTCATATTTTTATTTATTCCTTTCAATAAGAAATATGCTTCAATAATTAGTCAATTATATTGCTGAAAAGTTTAGCCATTAAAATGAAAGATGGTCGCTTATGCCCGCCCTACAACATCTTTTGTGTAGTGCGGGCATAAGCGAATACTTATCGGCTATCAATCTTTACTACTTCCCTGCAACTTCTTTATAATATTTCTCTGCTCCGGGATGTAATGGAATACCCAAACCTCCAGCTGCGTTCTCTACGGAAAGATCACTTAGTCCGACATGAAGTTTTCTGACTTCATCAATATTTTCGTGGATCACTTTAGCTATTTTATAGGCAATCTCGTCTGACATACTTGCATCACACCAAATTGCAGCTACCGTATCTATGGTCTCTACATCTCTATCAATGCCTTCGTAAGTACCTGCAGGAATGGTCCGAGAGAAATAATAAGGAACTGCTTCTAACATCTTATCTCTTAACTCGCCACCTACGTCAAGTATATCAATGTCCCGTGTAAAAGCTATCTCGGTAACGTTAGCTTCTGGAACACTGCCGGATGCTAAAAACCAATCAATATGTCCATCCCGAAATAGGTCAAGTGCTTGAACATAATTAACATTTGTTTGAGCCATCTTGTTCATATCTACGCCAGCAAATTTACAGACATCTTGATGAATTAATCTGGTTGTTCCTCCCACTACATCAGTATTTCCCCTTGTTCCAATTAAATCTTCAAATGTTTTTATTCCTGAATCCTTTTTTACAACATAATGTATTGAAGCAGCATGGGTTCTTGTAATAGCTCTGAGATTATCTTGTGGTTTTCCTTCCCATAATTTTTCTCCCTGTGCGGCAAGATATAGAGATAAGCTATTAGCCAAACCAAAATCAATCTCTCCTTCGCTAAGTAAACGAATATTAACATTACTACCTCCCGTAGTTATTGCCCGTATATTTATATCTTCAAGCTTTTCAGAAATAAAATTGGCTAATGCAGAACCAATATAATTAAAGGTTCCGCCGGCACCCGCAGTTCCCAATACAAACATATGCTCCTGGCTAAAACCAATTCCAGTGAAACTTATCAGAAAAATAACTAAACTAATAATAAGAATTGTAATTCTTTTCATCAAAAGTATCCTCCTTTTTTGAATTTCTTCAAAATATTTTTTAAACGCATTCTACTAAAAACATATCTTTGTCTTCTATTGTTTTACATCTTGATTCACCTCCTTTCAAAGGAATTAACGCTCTTATCAACATCAAAATGATGAGCGTCTTTTAGCTATTTTATTCAACTTATTGGTAATAATTATTACATCAAAAGGTGATTTTTTTATAAATTTGAAAATTCCTCGGATAAATTAATTCAATCAATGATATTTTTTAATCCTAATTTAATTATTGTCTCTTCTTTGGGAATTCCCTGAACTGTCCACCCATGCAATTGATAATTTTCATCTAACATCTCGTCAAACTTTTTCCTGTCCATACTTTCCCCCTTATAGGGACCATTTTTAATTTTTTCTTCCATAAATCTAGCGGGAGGGTAGTCATCCTTTCGATCCAATTTCGCATGTTTATAATTGAACATTCTCTCCAGATTATGAATCCTTTCTCCAATATTCAATAATTCATAACGGTCCAAATCCCAGCCTGTGGCAGCATTGAGCAATTGAGCTATATCATCCTCGTCCAATAATTCATAGCCTTCCCAGATACTGTTAAAAAAACACATCCCTATACTATTTAATACAGCATGAAGTCTCTCGTGGTAGGCAACCAATTTTGCTTTTCCTTCATAAGCACTGGGATCAATCGCCGTTGAAACCCCATATAATTTTTCTGCCAATTGAGGAGATAATATTTCTGCATTTGATTTTCCTGCGGCAAATTCAACAATTGGTGCTCCGCTACAATGACCTCCGCCCCTTGTTGCAAGTGCCGTGCCTAATGCCCAGCCTTTTGGCATTCTTAGATCTTCATATAAATCCTGGCCTTTCATTGCCATGGCATACTTTGAGGTTCCTCGTCCAATTATCTGAGATGCTCTTACTACACCTTCAGCAAGTATATCTCCAAAGCCTTCTCTAGCAGCAATTTTATCAATGAGTGTAATCAATGCCTGGTAATTTCCCCAATACAATTCTAAACCATCTGTATCACTCTTATTAATTAAATCTCTATCGTAACACTCATAAGCCCAGGCAACTGACTCAGCAACTGTATCAATATCCATGCCATATTCATTGCACATAATATGTGCTTTTATAATTGTGGCACTATCCCTGATATCCAGTTTTAAGCCAAAATCCTGAACTGTATTTGATTCAACAGCTTCTCCAATAGTCCCGCGATAAGGTCCATCTGTAATATGGTATATTTGTCTACAACTAATTGGACATCCTTTTATACCAAATCTCTTAACCTCGTATTTTAAAAAAGATTTCTCGTCCCATCCTTTCAAATCATTAACATGTCCCTCCTGGAAATGTTTATAGGGGACAGAACAAACTTTGTTTTTTGCTTGAACTGCACTTTTCGCCCCCCATTTACTCAATCTTTGAGCGGTACCAGAATTAATAACTTTTTTCCAGGCCTTTTTATAAAGATCAGAAAATCTACTTTTATCAAATATTTCAGGAATATTTGTTCCTCTTACAACTATTGCTTTAATCTTTTTTGAGCCCATTATTGCACCGATTCCACATTTAGCCGCAGCTCTACTCTTATTTACGATAACACAAGCACCTCTTACTAAATTTTCACCAGCAGGTCCAATACAAGCCACATGTATATCCTTGCCATGTTTTTTTCTAAGTATTTCTACTGTCTGCGATGTTGTTTTTCCCCATATTTCCTGGGCATCTTCTATCGATACTTTTCCATCAATTATCAATAAATACACCGGATTTTCGGATTTTCCTGTGATTCTTAAATTTCCATAGCCTGAAGACTTTAGTGCAACAGCAAAATATCCACCTGCATTGTTTGAACCTACACCATTGGAAAATAAATTCTTTGAATCAATATTAATTCGCGTTGCTCCTGGTGCTTTTGTACCAACTAATAAACCAGATCCAAGCAAAACATAATTCTGTGGATCTAAAGGCAAATCCCTAGGGCTCAACAATTGATAAAGATAATACTGGTTTAATCCCCTTGCACCAAGATATTCTCTATATATCGATTCACTTTCTTCCCAAGAAGACCATTTCCTCTCGGATAAATTTACATCTAATATCTTTCCAGTTAAAGAAGTTATATCACTCAATTATTAACCCTCCATTATTCAAGTGAATGACAGACTATTCTTTTTTCAGTCTGAATTCAAAACATACAGCTCCGGTGGGATGCAAAAATGGTCCGTGTTTCATTCCCGGCGGCCGACATGCGTAATATCCTGCTTTATAAGCTTTATTTTTAAAGGTTTTATTAAGACTTGTCCCAAAACCCGTACCGCTTACTATAAATAATTCTTCCCACATATCTTCATGGGAGATAACTTTTCCTGAAGATCTCCCTTCATTTGAAATTAATTTCTCAAAATCCGGTTCTGAAAGTAACAAGCGGGTATGTGAACCGGATTCCGGATCCATGCTTAATATTTTTTCATACTGTCCGGGAGAATTTTCAATCGGTTTCCAGGGAATCGCTTCAGTATTGAAAAATTCTAATTCAGGTTTAACCATTTTGGTTCTTGTTCTGATTTCAAAGATTATAGCTCCGGTAGGATGTAAAAAAGGTCCGTGTTTCATTCCTGGTGGTCGACAGGCATAATATCCTGCTTTATAGGCCTTGTTTTTAAAAGTTTTATTAAGACTTATTCCAAAACCTGTACCGCTGATGATAAAGACTTCTTCCCAAATATCCTCATGACAGAGAACTCTTCCCGAAGATCTCCCTTCACTTGAAATAAATTTCTCAAAATCCGGTTCAAAAAGCACCAATCGGGTATATGATCCGGTTTGCGGATCGCTGCTTAAAATCTTTTCATACTGCCCGGGAGAGTTCTTGATCGGTTCCCATGGAATTGCCTCAGTATTGAAAAATTCTAACTCAGGTTTAGCCATTTTGGCCCTCCTTTTTTTGAGTATTAATGATTATCCCAATCCTAATAATCTAATAGGATTATCTTTCATCATATAGTGAATTTTATATTCTTCCGTACCTTCGTCCAATAACATACCCACAAAAAGTCTCAGTGCTTCAGGAGGAGCAGGTAAACGTAATTGACCACAATCCGATCCAATAAGAACGTTTTTATATCCAACACCTTCAATCATTTCTACTACCTCCTTTGGTGAAACCAAATACCGATTCTCCATGCAATAAACAGCAACGTGTTCTATTGTGGCCCCCATATCAACCAGTTCTCTCTGTTCCTGAATAGACCATTTCCACAATTCGGTAAAGGTGATATGAGTAATTATAATCTTATTTATGCCCATCTTATTTGCTTCTTTCACCAATATCTTTATCTCTTCTTTAGTTAAATGAGAAGTTGCCAAAGCAACATCTGTTTCTTTTATAATCTGTAAAACTTGCTTTGTTTCTGGAGTAATATTCCCTTTTTCATCCAAAATCGATATACCTTTCATAGGTAAATCTACCACTGATTTCGTTTGTTTCATATGCTTGTACTGAGCAGCACCAAAAGTATCTACATGGTGTTTTGCCCACTGTGTCGGCATCCAAACAATCTTGGCACCTAAACGAATAGCAATCTCTACCGCGTAAGGATTAATTCCTCCTACATAACGATTAAGAACCACTCCTCCGTAGACGTCAACACCCGAAACCATTTTATTTACTAAGGTTGCGGTATCCGAAGTAATTCCCTGATGGTTCTTTAATACAATCCCTCTCATACCATATGTTCTAGCTTGTTTTGCAAAATTGATAGCATCTCCTGTTCTTGCAAAAATTCCCGGACCAGCATGGACATGACAGTCAATTGCCCCACTTAAAATTCGGTTTATAATATCCGTCTTATTCATTTTTTTATTTTACCTCCAATAAAAATTATTATTTTAAATATAACTTAATTATATTAAGCTATGAATATTAATAAATCCTAGTGCTAATTCTATTTCTTACCTATCTATTAATCAAATATTAGTTTATATCAATATCCTTTAAATTCACAAAATTTGTTTATCTTTATTTTAAAACACCTGAATAAAAAGGTTATATTTTCAATTTTACTATTTATTAAAAACTTTTTCATAAATATTTTACTCATAATTATACTTTTTATTTTATACTATTAATTTAATATGCAGTTAAATTATTTCTATTCCACAAAAATTGCCAGATCAGGACAGGTCAATTCACAAAGTTTACATTTTGTACATTTACTCTCATTAACTACATCAGGGATTACAAATCCTTTATTATTTATCTTATTTCTCATTTGAAACACATTATTTGGACAAAAATGAATACAAAGTTTACAACCTTTACATATTTTTTCATCTATATAAATAGCCATATTATTTATCCTCAATCTTATTAATCAATTCAACTATATCTTCAGGATTATTTGCTATATATGCTCCTGCTTTTTTTAAAGCATTAACTTTAGATTCTGCCGTTCCTAAATTACCTTCTATTATTGCCCCAGCATGACCTAAAGATTTTCCTTTAGGTGCTGAACTTCCTACAATAAATGAAATTATCGGTTTACTTACATTTTTTTTAATAAACTTTGCCGCTTCTTCTTCCATCGTCCCTCCAATTTCTCCCAGCAGGATAATAATTTTAGTTTTTTCATCCTGTTGAAATAATTTTATGATATCTAATTGCGCTAAGCCCCAAAAGGGACCTCCCCCAATTGCGACAACCGTAGATTGTCCCATTCCATATTCTGTTAAGGTTTTACCTACTTCATAAGAAAGAGCACCACTTTTTGACACAATTCCTACATGTCCTTCCTTATACATTCGAGGAGGATGAACACCTAACTTGCACTTTCCCGGTGAAATCAATCCAGCTGAACCTGGGCCGAGAACCTTTGTACCTTTATACTCTGCATATTTAATTATTTCAACTACATCATGGTCTGGAATACCTTCTGCTGTGATAACCAAAAATTTTATATTATTTTCAATAATTTCAAAACAAGAGTCCTTGGCATAAGGAGGGGGAACAAAACTGATTGCTGCATCAATATTATGATTATCTATAGCTTCTTTAACGAAATCATATACCGGTATTCCCTCGACTTCTGATCCTCCCTTTCCTGGCGTAACTCCTGCTACAATATTTGTCCCATATTTTTTCATTATCTTAGTTTGCAATTTTCCAGATCTTCCTGTTATTCCTAAAACCAATACTTTTGTATTTTTATTGATCAAAACAGACATTTAGCTCTCCATTGCTTTATTTACGGCTTTTTCAACTATATCATTTAGACTATTATAAACTGGTATATTTGCATTTCTCATTAATTGTTTACCAACTTCTTCTTTTGTCCCACACATTCGTATAAAAATCGGTATATCTTTGTTAAATTCTTTTTTAAATTTTATTATTCCTTTTGCCATCTCATCCATTCGGTTAAAACCACCAATTAAAACCACTAATATACTTTTAATCATTGAATCGCCAGTAACCATTTTCAAAGACTTAAGCATTGCTTCTGAATTAGTAATTCCTCCCAATTCACAATAATTTGCTACTGTACCGCCAAACTTACTAATCAAGTCAAGGGTGAAAAGACCTGTACCTGCTCCATCAGATATTACTCCAATATTTCCGGAAAGAGGAACATAGGTAATTGTATCATCTCTGGATTTAGAAATATCCAAACCTTTACCTTGGATTAATTTCTTTTCTTTTTTAAATTTTTTAAACAATTCTTCATGACGAAAATAGGAGTGATCATCAAGATTAATTTTTGAATCAATCGCAATTAATCCATCAGGAGTCATTGCCAAAGGATTTATTTCAACCAATGTAGCATCATATTCTTTAAAGATATTATACATTGCCATAATTATTTTTTTAAATTCCAAATAACTTTTTATATTAATTTTTTTTGCAATACCCCGAATTTGATATTCTGATATACCTAAAAAAGGATCAATTTCGACAAAATGTATTTTCTCTTTATTTAATTTAGCAGTTTTTTCAATATCAATACCTCCAGAGGTACCTGCTATTAGTACATGGATTGATCTACTTTTATTAAAGGTAATTGAAATATAAATTTCTCTTAAAATATCAACTTTTTCCAACGCTAATATTGCATTAACTTTTTCTTTCTTAATTTTTAAAGCAAACAACTCATTTATTATCTTTGATACATCAATACTTCCATCCCAAACTTTTATACCTCCAGCTTTTCCTCTGCCACCAACTAATACCTGAGCTTTTAAAACTAAAGGTGGTGTAAAATGTTTAACTTCATCATTTGCATAAATTAAAAATCCTGACTGAACTGGAATCCCGTATTTCTTAAATATTTCCTTACCCTGGAATTCATATAATTTCATCCAATATCCTCCATTGTTATTTCCAAATCTTCCGCAAAATGCACGCCAGCATCAAATGCTTTTAAATTTATATCGATAAATTTTTTAGGAACCATTGAAGTAATAACTTCTCTTAAGTCCTCTTTGCTAATCATCTTGATAAACTTTTGCAAAAATCCTAAAACGACCATATTTGCAGCTATTCTATTTCCAAGTTTTATAGCGGTTTCGGTCGCTGGTACCTGATATATATTCGCTTCAATGGAAGGAATTTTTGTTACAAGTTTAGGGTCAACTATTAAAGTGCCTTTCTTTTTTAACGTAATTAGATATTTATCTAAAGCACTTTGAAATAAAGCAACGAAAATGTCTTTATATTCAGTTGTAGGAGAATTTATCGGTTTATCTGAAATAATTAGTTCTGCCTGGCATTCTCCTCCTCTTGCTTCTGATCCATATGATTGAGTTTGAACTGCATATAAATTTCCTTTCTTTACTGCAGCAGTACCTAAAATTATTGCAGTTAAAATAATTCCTTGACCTCCAAAACCACCAATTCTAACACTTAAAGGTTTCAATTATCTTCCTCCTTAAATAAAGTGGTCCCCTGAAATACTGGTCTTTTTTTATCAATAAATTCTCCTAAAATAAATTTATCTTTCAATTCATGTTCGTTTAATTTTTCCGCTTTTGTTTTTGAAATAGATCTATTTTTAATCCACTCTAATACTTTTTCCGGATCACCTGTTCTCAAAGCATAACGACCAAAGTTAGTGGGACACTGGGACAAGATTTCAACCAAAGAAAACCCTTTATGTTGTAAGGCTTTTTTAATGGATTTAACCGTTTGAATTGGCTTAGCAGTGCTCCATCGAGATACATATGTAGCCCCGGCGCTTACAGCAAGTTTACAAACATCGATGGTATTTTCTTTGCTTCCATATGGAGTAGTCATAGTTACCGAATTAAATGGAGTAGTTGGAGCTACCTGACCTCCAGTCATGGCAAAATTAAAATTATTAACCAAAATAACGGTGACATCAAGGTTGCGCCGGGAAGCATGTAAAAAATGGTTACCACCGATAGATACTAAATCTCCATCACCGGCAAATATCACTACTTTTAGATCCGGTCTATATAATTTTATACCGGTTGCCCAGGCTAATGTTCTGCCGTGGACGCCATGAAGCGAATCAGTATTTAGATATATCGGAATTCTTGCTGTACAACCAACACCACCGATGGTAATTATTTTTTTAAAATCTAGCTGTAAATCATCCACTGCTTTTAAAAAATAATTCAAAATCTGTCCACACCCACAACCAGGACAGAAAAAATGGGGTAATTTTCTATTCCTGATATATTTCCTAAGCGGATTTGTTCTTTGTTGTACCATTACCATGCCTCCTTAATAGCGGCGTATATTTCTTCTTTTGTATGGATAATACCCATATTTTTGGTAATATTAGTAACCGGACAAAAGGGTAAACATAGTCTTTCAATTTCTTTTGCGTACTTGCCAATGTTCATTTCCACAACAAATATTCTACGTATATTTTTGGCTATCTCTTTTATTAAATTTTCATGAATAGGCCAAACAGTAATTAGCTTTAACATCCCAATTTTTAAGCCATCATTCCTGGCCATTTCAATTGCATCGAGTGCCGGTCGAACTTCACTTCCATAGGCAATAATTACTGCATCCGCATCATTTAAAAAATATGATTCAGTTATACAAATTTTATCTTTATTTTCACTGATTTTACCGGTAATTCTTTGGTATAATTTTTTATATCCCTGTGCATCCCAATCCATAGTCCCATCTTCATTACGATAATTTAATGTATATAAAGTATGATAGCCTTTTCCCATTGGGGCAAACTCCGGAGGGCTATTATTCTTTGCTTTAAACGGTAGATATTCTTCCGGGGTTAATGATGTATACATTCTTTTATATATTTCTATACTCTCTTTTTCAGGTATTTCTACTCTTTCTCTCATTAAGGCAATAGTGGTTTCAGACATAACTATTACCGGATTTCTAAATTCCTCAGCTAAATTAAAAGCCAATATGGTAAAATCAAATAATTCCTGAGCAGAAGAAGGGGCTAATACAATGCTTTCATAATCTCCGCTCGCTCCCCAGCGCATCTGCATTACATCAGCCTGGGTGGCAAAATTTTCACCTCTGCATCTTTGAACATCAATAATCACACATGGGACTTCAACTGCTGAGGCATATCCAATACCCTCCTGCATATAATTAAAACCAGCGCTTGCAGTGGCAGTCATTGATTTAGCACCAGCCAATGAAGCACTTATTACGGAATAAATAGAAAATAATTCATCTTCACCTTGAACAAAAATACCTCCAACCTCAGGTAAGCGTTTTGACATTAGCTCTGATATTTCATTTGCAGGAGTAATGGGGTAGCCAGCGAAATAATTACATCCAGCAGCTAGGGCTCCTTCTACAACCGCATAATTACCTAGTATGAAATGTATACCACTTTTTATTCTCCTACCCTCATGTTTAATATTTTTATTCATTTTCAAATTAACCTTTGTAATAATTTCAAAATATAACGCAATACTTCAAAATGGTTATATCATTCTCTTTTTTTCATCCTCTATGATACTTTTTAAGATATTTTCCACATGTATTTGACTTAATTTATCTGCTTTGTCAGGATTTCTTTCTTTTATTGCTAAAGCAATATCTCTGTGCTCCTTAAAAGATAAATTCATCCTATTAGGAATACTTAATGTACGAATTCTGAATCTATAAGCACGTACTATTAGATTATTATAGATTTCTTTTAATTTATTATTTTCAGTGATATTTAATAAAAAATCATGAAATTTAATATCCAAATCATTATAAGTAAGTCTATCATCTTCTTTAACACTATATTCCATTTTATTTATAATTTTCATCATATTAACAATTTCTTTATCAGTGATTTTCTTTGCAGCCAGCTTAGCTATCAAACAATCTAAAGCAGCTCTTATCTGTAAAATTTCTTGAATATCTTCAATGTTAATTTTTACTATTTTAATTCCTTTGTTGGGAATAATATTTACAAAACCTTCACTTGACAATTTATTAATGGCTTCTCTAATTGGTGTATTACTTATTCCTAAAGATTTTGCAATTTCAGTTAATATTAACTTTGAATTTGGTGTTAAGTCTCCCCGAATAATCGCTCGCTTCAAAACAAGATAAGCTTTATGATTCAATAGTTCGTAATTTTCAAGTTTTAATTTACTTAACATTGATATCTCCCCATTTAAAATAAAATCTGGTAGTAAATAATATATATTATATGATATAATATATATTGTCAACATACTATATTTATATAATACACATTCTCTTTCTGCTTTGCAACAAAATATTTAACTTTTGTTACTAACAAATTAAAAGTGAACCGTTTTTTTAATGATTTACGTTTTAAAAGTGAACTCCTAAAAATAACTTAAAATTGTATTAATATAGGATCAAAAAGTGAGGTCCTATATTATGAAACAACTGCATAAAAAGTTCACCCATTAAAAGATGTCTTAAAAAGTGATTATAACCAGAAGGTATCTCTTTCTACTATAATCAACCGGGCAAAGACAAATGGCTTTTACCTTACAAAACCGAAGAGAAGGGTACATGATAGAGAAGTAATCACTAACTATCCCGGAGAGCTTATTCAACATGATTCTTCTCACCATCAGTTCTCTAAATATGCGAATAAATGGTATCTGATTACATCACTTGATGATTACAGCAGGCTTATCCTCTATGCTGTTTTAGTAGAAAGAGAGACCACCTGGGTAAATATTATTGCCTTAAAGGTAGTAATATTAGGCTATGGTATACCCTATTCTTACTATGTAGACAGCTATTCTGTCTACCGCTTTGTACAAGGGAGAGATAGCAACTGGAGAAAGCATTACAAACTTACCGATGAGGTTGAACCACAATGGAAACAGGTTTTAGATGATTGTGGGGTAAAGGTAAAGTATGCGCTCTCTCCCCAGGCCAAAGGGAAGATAGAGAGGCCATATAGATGGATTCAAGATAGATTAGTAAGGGCTTGTTATAGAAAGAGAATTTCTGATATCAAGCAAGCACAATTAGTCTTAAATAGCCTTATCCAAAAATATAATCATCAATGGATTCATTCTACTACCGGAGAAATACCTTATATTAGATTTCAAAGAGCATTAAAGGAAAATAAATCCTTATTTAGAGAATTTGCTGTAAGACCACCGTATAAATCAATAAAAGACATCTTCTGTTTAAGAGCAAACAGAATGGTAAATTCTTACCGTAAAGTCTCTATAAATAATTTAGAATTAAGGGTACCTAGTACGCCACTACATGAGAGAATCCAACTTCGTCTTATCCCAGATAAAGAATCTGGTTTAACAGAAATAAGATTCTGGCATGAAGATGATCTTTTAGGTATACAAAAAGTTAAAAATTCTGACCTTAATTTAGTATAGTTTTAACTATTAACTGATAATTTATTTACAGCTAAATAATTGTAAAAAAATAGTATATTTTTGATCCTTAAAGTGTTCACTTTTAAAATGTAACTAACACAAAATATTTAACTTTTTTTGATAAAATATAAAAATATTTTTAATTCAATTTTGTTCATTTATTTTTTATGATTTAAATAAGGCATAGGAGGTACTAAAAAAATGAATCAAAAAATTATCGGAATTTTAGGAGGCATGGGTCCTGAAGCTACTTTAGATTTATTCCATAAGATTATCAAGTTAACCCCCGCCGAAAAAGATCAAGATCATTTTAGAATCATTATCGATAATAATCCAAAAATTCCCGATAGAACGGATGCAATTTCAGGAACAGGTAAAGATCCCCTTCCCGAATTAATCATAACAGGCCAAAACCTTGAAAAAGCAGGTGCTGATTTTATAATTATGCCTTGCAATACTGCCCACTATTTTATCTCAGGAATTCAGCGAAATATAAACATCCCCATCTTAAATATGATCAAAGAAAGCGCGAATTATTTTAAAAATATTTTCCCTTCCTTAAAAAAAGTATGTTTATTTGCTTCAAAAGGAACTTATAAAGCAAAATTATATAATTTTTTCTTTAATGCAAAAAACATTGATATTTTAATTCCAACACCACCTGAACAAGATAAAATCATGGATTTAATTTATATGGTTAAATCAGGTATTTTATCAGAAGAAATGAAAAGTCAAATTATAAAAATTTCTGAAGAACAAATAAAGAAAGGGGCACAAGCAATTATTGCAGGATGCACTGAAATTCCTCTAATCTTAAAAGATAAAGACATAAAAGTGCCTATAATTGATCCAACAAATATTCTAGCAAAAAGAGCTGTAAAAGAGGCAAAAAAACATAGAATATATTAATAGTGTTATTATTTCACAAATTTTAACATCTTGTTCATTAACACTTATTAATATAATAATATGCTGGTAAATTTTGTTTCATCTTAACCTTATTAAAGAGAATATTTCTTTAAAAAGAATAAAAATGATAATAAAATAATAGTTTAAGTAATTATTATTTTTCTTTTAAAATCTGTTTTGCCTTTACAATAGATTCCTTTACTTTATTTAAAGAAGTTCCGCCATAAGAATCCTTAGCCTTAACAGCGGACACAGGTTTTAAAATCTTCAAAGTATCTTCATTGAAATTTTTATGAAATACTTTTAATTCCGAAAGAGTTAAGTCCTCCAAAATTTTTTTATTTTCTAAACAATAAATAACGATGCTACCTACTAATTTATGGGCTTCTCTAAAAGATAAACCTTTTTTCACTAAATAGTCTGCTAATTCAGTAGCGGTAGAAAAATCACCTTTGGTGCTATTCTCTATCTTTTCTTTATTAATCTGCATGGTCTCTATCATCTTGCTCATTAAGTATAAAGAAGTTTCTAAAGTAGATACGGTATCAAATAAAGGTTCTTTATCTTCTTGCATATCATGATTATAAGCCAGGGGTAAGGCCTTCATCATGGTTAGAAGATTTATTAAATTTCCATAGACTCGCCCGGTTTTTCC
>JAUWNT010000205.1 GCA_030612495.1 Candidatus Aminicenantota bacterium | reverse complement strand
CTATCTCTTTTATTTTAAAAGCAATTTTTGTATTTGAAGGATTTAAATGTTTTGAGATCTCAAACATAGTAATAGCTTTTTCAAGCTTTCCTGCTCTATAATAATTTTCCCCAAGATAAAAATATGCATCCTCATTATCTTTATCAATTTTTATAACATTAAGAAAATATTTTTCAGCTGCATAATAATTTTTTCTTTTCATTAATAAAAAGCCAAGATAAATTAATAACAAAACATTTCTATTGTTCATTTTAAATGCTTCATCCAATTTCTCACCAGCTTTTAAATATTCGCGTCTTATAAGAAAATAAATTCCTTGATTAAATATAAATTTGAAAGTAAGATCAGAGGAAAGGCTTGTAAAATGGTTTCCATTTCCCATTGTTGAATAATGTTTTAGTAAAATCAAATATGATTCATGATACTTTAAAAATTCTTTTTCTAATTCCTGATCCGATAAAATAATTGTTTTAAACTCTTTTTGATCCATTTTCTCAAAATATGCAGAGCGCACAGTATCCATACTTACGCCTTCTTTTAGATTAAAAACTCTTAATGAACTTAATACTAATTCTCTTTCCATTCAAAAACCACCATATTATATTTTTATTTAATATTAAAATCTTTTTTCATTAAATGAAAAGCCTCAAAAGTTTTTGCCCTTGCATTTTCAAAATCTCCAGTTGTATCAATAATATAATTTGCAATCTTTAACTTTTCACTTAAAGGGAATTGGGATTTAATTCTCTTTTCAGCATCTTCATGGCTTATTTTATCCCTTTCCATAAGTCGATTATATTGTTCTTCAGAATTTGTATAAACCACAATTGTTTTTTTAAAATTTTTATAATTACCTGATTCAACTAAAAGTGCTGATTCATATATGAAAAAATCATAAATTTTTGTCTCTGCTAAATCTTTATAAATCATATTTTGCTCTTTAAGTACACGAGGATGAACTATTTTATTTATGAAATTTCTTTTTTCGATATCCTCAAATAATATTTTTGCAAACTCTTCCTTTTTTATTCCCTTATTTTCATCATATATATCCTCTCCGAAAACATCAATAATTTCCTTTACAAACTCAGAATCAGGGAGGAATATAAACTTTTTTGCAATATCATCTGCACGTATTGTATAACATCCAAGTTCCTTAAAAACATTAAGTACAAAGGTCTTTCCAGAACATATTCCGCCAGTTAACCCTATTTTAAACATTTTTCTATTCTTTTAAATTTTAAAGAATTTGATGATTTTTGTCAAGCCATATTGAAGCTAACTTTATAAATTAAATAATTCTTTTCTCTTCAAAAAAGTTTATAATTCTATAAACACCTATTGCATCAACAAACTTTTTCCCCTTATTTCCCATTTTTACTCTCTTTTCAAAAGTTAATGAGTTTAAATGTTCTATTAAATTCGCATTTTTTAAATTTAATTTTTTTTTAATTTCAATTTTTAAACCTGCCCCATGTTTTTCAAAACTGTTTGCAATAAATCCCTGCCTTTTGTCAGAATAAAGATAAACAAATGGAGTGCCTGTACAAGCTGCTTTGTATGCTGCTTCACCAGCATACAATAAAGTAATATCAGATTCAAAAAATGACCTGGCAAGACTTTCTGCTTCCCCTGCAAATTTAATAGAAGGATAAATTCTCTTAAGTACCTTTTGGTTTGATTTTTTTATGCAATGACCAGAAAATATCTTAAGATCATAATTTCGCCTGCAAAAAAGGTCAACGATTTTTCTCAATTCTCTATACTCAGTGTTCTCTCCCATAAGTATAAAAATTTTTTTTATTTTTTTTCTATACTCTCTTTTAATCTTTTTAAAATGCCTATATTTGTGATGAAGAATTACATAATCTGGCCCCAACAATGTCTGTTTCTCTTTATCATAAGGAGATAGTCTTTCGATTGATGCATCTATTGTAAAGTCAACATCCTGCTGATTTAATCCAAGATCCGTTATCTGTATTGTTTTGGCCCCGGTTTTTTTTGCCCATTTTAAAAACTCTATATCTTCTTTTGTAAAAAATTTTAAATCAAATAAAATGCTTCTAAAGCTTTGCTTTTTTAATTTTTCAAAATTTTCAGATAAGCAAAAATGAAACTTCCTCTTCCTTAAAAAATTTATAAGCTTCTTATCATGATCAACACAAAACAAGATTTCCGTTTTCTTTTTAAGTAAAGATGCAAGATAACAACTTCGGTTTAAGCGCCAGAAATCTGTATGAGGAGATGAATCTATTCTAAAAATAAACATCAAGCAAATACTTCTTTTATCCTCTCTATTGCCCAATCAAGCTCTTCTTTTTTAATAACTAAAGGAGGAGCAAAACGAATAATCCAATCGTGTGTCTCTTTAGCGAGAATACCCTTTTCTTTAAGAGCTGTTGTATACTTCCTTGCTTTACCTGCTTCCTTTTTAAGAACTACAGCATTAAGGAGTCCCTTCCCCCTAATAAGCTCTATTTTATCAGAATGCATATCAATTAACTGTTTTCTAAAGTAAGCACCGAGTTTTTCAGCATTATCAGCAAGGTTTTCATCAATAAGAACATCCAGAGCTGCAATTGCACATTCGCATGCTAATGGGTTTCCACCAAATGTTGAACCATGTGTTCCAGGTGTAAATACATTCATTATATCTTTGTTTGCAGCAATAGCGCTCACAGGGAAAACACCTCCTCCAAGTGCTTTACCCATAATAATGACATCAGGCTCTATACCCTCATGCATAAAAGCAAAAAGCTTCCCTGTTCTACAAAGACCTGTTTGAACCTCATCACATGTAAGAAGCATATTGTTTCTATCACAAATTTCTCTTAAGCCCCTCAAATAGCCATCATCAGGGACAAGTACACCAGCTTCACCCTGTATTGGTTCAACAATAATTCCAACAGTATCCGGAGAAACTGCCTCTTCAACAGCTTTTAAATCATTAAATGGAACAATCTTAAAACCGGGTGTAAAAGGGCCATAATTTGTGTTCGCAACAGGATCTGTTGAGAAACCTACAATAGTTGTCGTTCTTCCGTGAAAATTATTTTCCATTACAATTATTTCAGCTTTATTTTGTCTTACACCTTTCTTCTCATATCCCCACTTTCTCATTACTTTTATTGCTGTTTCAACGGCCTCAGCACCTGTATTCATTGGAAGTATCATATCCTTTTTTGTTAATTTTGCTA
>JAUWNT010000115.1 GCA_030612495.1 Candidatus Aminicenantota bacterium | reverse complement strand
ACCAATCATAACAACAACTAATAATAGTGTAAGTAACTTTGATAAATGTTTCATTTAAAACCTCCTATACGTTTTAGTATATTTATAGTATGCAAAAATTGTGCCAAGTTTGGTGAAATTGATAATTATAACTAAAATATTATCCAAGACATCGAATATAAAAGAGGTTTTTATTATTTTTTTATTTTAATTTTATATTAGTTTTAATTTATTTTTTAGATTATTGTATGGTTTTTCATACATAGATTTTTGAAAAAATGCCCTATAACCGTACCTGATAAAGGTTTACCCGATTGTATGGTTTTTCATACATAGATTTAAAAAAATGCTCTATAATCAGACCTGATAGAGGTTTACCCGATTGTATGAAATTTCGGACAATTATCTATAATCATCCGGATTGATATTGTATTTTTTTATCAAATTATATATATCTGACCTATTTTTTTTAGCCATTTTCGCAGTATTGGTGATATTTCCTCTATTAATTTTTAACAGTTTAATAAGATATTCTTTTTCAAATTCCTCTTTTGCTTTTTTAAAAGGTTTCACATTTTTTGTTTTGCCAATTTTAGGTAAAAATATATCTTCACAAGCAATTTTTGTTTTTTCACACATAGCAATAGCATATTCTATTTTATTCTCTAATTCTCTTACATTTCCAGGCCAATTGTAGAGCATCATTTTTCTTATAGCTGGAGCAGTTATACCATCTATTTTCTTTTTAGATTTTTTTATATATTTTTTTAAAAAATAATTAGCAAGAAGAGGAATATCTTCTTTCCTATCACGAAGGGGAGGTAAACTTATAGGGATCACATGTATTCTATAAAATAGATCTTCTCTGAAATTTCCATTTTCTACTGCTTCATTAAGGTCCCTGTTAGTTGCAACTATTACTCTTGTGTCAGTTTTTATGGATTCATCACTTCCAACTGGTTTGAATTCTCGCTCCTGAAGTACTCTTAGTAATTTTACCTGGAAAGAAGGAGGAATTTCCCCAATTTCATCTAAAAAAATTGTCCCTTTATTAGCTTGAGCAAATAATCCTTTTTTTGATTCAAAAGCATCAGTATATGCTCCCTTAACATGACCAAAGAGCTCATTTTCCAGGAGCGTTTCTGGTAAGGCTCCACAACTTATAGTAATAAATGGGGCATTTGCTCGATGACTGCTAAAATGAATAGCTTTAGCTACTAATTCCTTTCCTGTTCCACTTTCACCATATATGTAAATGGAAGAGTCTGTTTTAGCTATCTGGGAGATCTTTTTAAAAACTTTCTTCATTTTCTCACTCTTTCCTATGATGTTATCAAAACCATATTTTTCCTGGATGATGGTCTGTAAGTATTTTATTTTGTTTTTTAGCTTCTGTTTTTCTAAAGCATTATTTATATGAAGGATTAGTTCTTTATTATCGAACGGTTTTAATAAATAACTATAAGCTCCTTTTTTTACTGCTTCAACCGCATTTTTTATAGTACCATGAGCAGTAAGGATTATAATTGGCATTTCAGGGTTAATAAGTAACAACTCTTCCATTAGTTGTATTCCATCTTTTGGAGACATCTTTAGATCAGTAATAACCAGGTCGAAAATTTCTTCTCTACCTTTAATCAAAGCTTGGTCACCACTTAAAGCTGTTGTTATATTATATCCAACAGCCTCTAATCTCATTTTAATTACTTCTAAAATATTTTCATCATCATCTACAATTAAAATTTTTTCATGTGCCATTTCTATTATTATATCATTTTTTATTTGTAGAATTATGAGTTTTAGATGATTCTTTTTTCATTTTTCTCTCTTTTTTGTCCAATTGAATATCAATTTTCTTGATTTTTTTTAATTGAGCCTTTAGAAGATCTATTACTGCTTTTTGATCATTAATTTTCTTTTCTAATTTTTTCATTCCATTTTCTTTTGATAATAATTCTTTCAATATTGATAACCAGATTTTGGCTTTTTTTTGTAAAGAGCTGTTTGGAAATTCATCAATCAATCTTTGAAAATATAATTTTGATTTTAGAAAATTTTTATTTGGATTGTCATAATGGGAATAAAGACAGCCCAGATTAAATAGAATGTGATCTTCCCATGGATTTTTAGTATATTTATCCAGGATCATCTTATTTTTATTTATAGCTTGCTCATATTTTTTTTGTTTTAAGAGTTTCTTTGCAGAATGGAGATGTTCTTTAATTTCTATATTTTTAGAAGAAAGAATGAATGTGGAACAGTTATATGAAATAAAGGCTATTAATGTGATAATAAGAATTATAAATTTATTCTTTGGAAGAGACTTGTATTTTAACATCATAGTTTTTTCTCCATTTTATTTCCTATACAATCAGTTTTATTTTTCTCATTTACAGGTAGAATGAAAGTAAAAGTACTTCCTTTTCCTAATTGACTTTTTACCCAAATTTTTCCTTTATGAGCTTCAATTATATGTTTGGTAATAGATAACCCTAAACCAGTTCCTTTGATAGAGCTATTTAATGTTGGATTTATTTGTTGAAATTTATCAAATATCTTATTCAGGTATTCTTGGGGAATGCCAATACCTGTATCTGAAATACCAACCTGTAAGAAAAGACCCTCTTTAAGCTTATTTTCATATTTATTTATTTTAACAAGCTTAGCATTTATATTGATTATTCCTCTTTCAGGAGTGAATTTTGCTGCATTACTTAATAAGTTGTTAATTACTTGCTGAATTTTATCAATGTCTATTTCAATAGGGGGGATCCCTTTCTCCATTGAACTATTAATTTGAATCTTTTTCTTTTTGGTTAGAAGCTTTATATCGGAAATACACTGGTCAATAAGTTTGGGAATATCAACTTTGACTAAATTGTAATCCATCATTCCTGCTTCCATCTTGGATAGATCAAGTAGTTCATTAATCAGCTTGATTAGTTTATTGGTGTCTTGTCTTATGATTTCTAAGAGGCGTTTTTGTTTTTCTGTAATTTCCCCAGGTATTTCATCTATAAGTAAATTATTAGCTTCATTTATTGAAGTAAGAGGTGTGCGTAATTCATGGGAGATGTGAGAAATGAATCCTGATTTTATTTCATCTAATTTCCTAAGTTCATCACACATTTGGTTAAAAGAGTTTGCTAGCGTAGATAGTTCTACAGGAGAGCTTATCTCTATTTTTGAGTCAAATTTTCCATCTGCAATATTTTTTGTTTGCGCCTCCAGTTTTTTTAGAGGATTATTAATACTACGAGTAATATAAAAAGATAATAGTATCCCAAGTATTAGACTTATAATTGCCATGCTTTCTGCCATTAAAGCAGCTCTGCCACCAATTTCTCTAGAGTACTTTACTTTATTGTTTATTGTGGATTGACTGAGCATAATAAGTTCATTGATAATTCTGGTTATTCGATCAATTATTTTGTTCTTTTCCATTTCATATTGATTTTCAGAAAGGGAGTCATTATTTAAAGAATTTATATCTTTTTCTATAAATTGAATATATAGGAGATATAAATCTTTAACTTTATTTTTTAATATATTTTTTTCTGAAGAGTCAAGTAAAATATTTAATTGACTTAAATATGAAATAAATTCAGCTTTGTGAGACTGAAAGAGTTCGTAAAAAGCTTTATCTTTTGTTATTAGATACTTTTGCTCATTGCGAACTTGAGATAGTAAAGAATCGATCATTTTTTTTTCAGTTTCAATTGATGGCTGGTCAATGGTTAAAATAGAATTTGTAATTCTATTTAATTGAGTTAATTTGTAAATAGAGTGTGAACTAATTATAACAACCAGCAGTACAGCAACCAGAAAACCTATAACCATTCTCCAGAAAATGTTTAATTTCATAATTAATTATAGAGGTCAGACTCCATATACCTTTCTTAAATTTTCTTTATATAATACTTTCAACTTTGTAAAAAAATTCATGTAATCTTCTTTTTTGAAATCAGGGTAGGTCCATTCAAGAGTAGCTAATTTATTTTTCTTTATTATATATTCAATATGTGCATATATTCCCTTTTGAAGTGGTACTCTATGATAATGATTCTTTGTTGTAGCAATAATTACATTCGCTTGTGATAGAAATCCGGGGTCAATATTAATTACTCTATTTCCAGAAATAGCTGTGTTTTGCTCTAATTGATCTGTAAATATTTTTATGTCTGGTAATTGGTTCGGATAAATTAAATCCTTAAAAGATATAATCATTTTAAACAGGGGACTTCCCATTTCTTTATTGTAATAGTCGGTCATATCAAAAGGGATCTCTTCAGTTTCAAAATCAATAGGGGAATATTTTTTTTGTAATATTATTTTAATCTTTTCTTTTTGCTCAACTTTTTTGTAAATAATTCCTGAAAAAAGTTTTACTTTAGTAAATTTTGTTTCAATTCCCATTGAGAATAATTTAGAGAAACCAATTAAGTATATATAGCTTACCATTTATAAATGCGGCAGCTTTTTTCTTGTTTGGGGATATTTCGTTTAAAACGCCTTCAAGAGATGGGCCAAGATAATGAATTTTGTTATTTTCATCGATTTTTAAAAGTTCTCCATTATAGGTTGTGACATACTTATTCAAATCATCACAATCTATGATATTATTTATATCTCTTCTTGAGGTTATCTTCTTTCTTGAAAAAGGCTTTAATGAAATAGATTCCAAAATTGTCTCTAAATAATATAATTTATTATTCCTCTCTTTGAGAGAATAAATAGTATTTTGAGTTGGGTTATATAAAAAATCAAGTAAATTTTTTGTTATTTTTTTATATAAAAAAGAGTTATAATTAAAATTAATCAAATATTTGTTTTTATCATTTGTCATTATATTAATTTCAGTCCTTTTTGGATCATAGCTAAGAATTTTTATTTCAGCATAGTTATTCTCTCCAAGGAACATGGTTTCATCGAATTTCATAACACTGTTATTGTAATTATTAAAAACCATAGCTTGAAATGCATTATCCAAATCTGAAAGATAAATAATGAATGATGACAAATTTTTTGAGAAATATATTTTCACACTCTTAGAGGATATTAAATCAAATTTCTGGCTTTTTTGAATTAATTGAGAAATATCTGAATTTGTTTGATAGGCTCTTTTTACAAGGGAGTATTTCTTAATATCTCTTATAGGAGCTTTTTCTATCTGATTTAAGTATCTTAATTTAAAACATTTTTTTGTTACGAAATTGTATTTATATACTAAAAAAGGGTATTTTGGATAAACCGGTTTCCTCTTCCCATAATAAGATATCTGTGAAAAGGGGGATTCAAATGAAAGCTGTGAGACAGATGCATCTGTAATATATGCAATAGTTTCGTTTTTATTAAATCCAACTAAAACAGAAGGCATTTTTAAAGCATAATTTACAATTGGATCAAGTTTGAAATTACGCCCTTTTTTAGTTATGCAATAGAGGTAAACTTTTTCATCTTTTACAGCAGATGTGGAGAATATTATCTTCTTTTTATTTTTTGATATAAAAAATTCTTGAAATTTCCCTTGATATTTAAGAGTATTTGTTATTTTTTTGTTTTTTATATCGATAAAAAAGATTTTATGAGTAAGACCGCTTTTTTTATTTCCAACAATTAAAAGCAATTCATTTGAAATCCATTTTATTTTTTTTATATCAAAAAAAGGAAAAGCTTTATATTCAGGGAATACAAATTCTTCAGAGAATAATTCATTTAATTCATCAATACTATCCCCACTTAATATAGCTCTATTAATCCAGTTTTGAATATTGTTTTTTTTCTTTTTTTTATTCTTTGAGAAATAAATTGCAAACAATCTATTTATGTCTTTATCCCATTTTTTCTGTGAAAAAAATTCATATAAATATTTTGAAGCTTTTCTATCTTTTAATTCAAGTAAGGCATGTGCATAAGTTTTTATATAGTCTTCATTGTAATTGTCAAATTTTAGATTTTTTAGAAGAGATTTTGCTTTTTTAAATTCTTTTTTACTTAAAAGGTATTTTGCCATAAGTAATTTCGCTTCATTATTTTCAGGATCAATTTCAACTGCAGCTTGAATATATTGCCCCATCTCTTCAAGCTTATTCTGTTTAAAATATGCAACAGCTGTTAAAAAATTAAGGTAGAAGTTGTCTGGCGATTTATCAGCTTCCTTTTTAAGTAGTTGTAATGTTAATTTGGGTTCTCCGGTTTTTATATAAAGATTTCCTAAAACAATTCTATATTCAGTAATATTTGAATATTTCAATGCTTTATTAAGATATTTTTCTGCTGCTGGAAAGTTTTTTTCTTTCATATATGCCATTCCTAAACATAGATAAGCAACAGAATATGAGGGGTTTAACCTGAGTGCTCTTTTCAAATTTTCTATACTTGTGTTGTTCTTCATATCTTTTGTTGATAAAGCAATCCCAACAAGAGCAATAGGCGAAAGGCGGTTATATTCCAGGTAATTCTTAAATTTTTTTGTTGCTTCCCAATTCTCTTTTGCTAACAATAGGTTGAAACTACTTTTAAGGCGTGAATTTGGGTTGCTTTTGAAGTAAATACCTAAATATCTTTTTGAAAGTTCAAAATTTTCAAGTAGATAATATGCAATTGCTTTATTAAACTCTACATTCTCTTTATTTGAAGAGAATAAGTTGGACGTTAATGATATTATAGAAATAAACAAACATATAATTAAAATATAAATAGTCTTTTTCATACTAACCTCTCAATTCT
>JAUWNT010000005.1 GCA_030612495.1 Candidatus Aminicenantota bacterium | reverse complement strand
AAATAATGCAAAATATTAAGAGCTTCAAGAGGTGTAATCTTTGAAATATCTATGTTTTTTAACTTTTCTCTTATTTCATCCCACACTTTCATTTCTTCATCCTCTGGGAAAAGAGCTTTTTGTTTTAAAGGAATCTCTTTTGTTATCCCTTTTATTCTTTCCTTCACAAGGCGGTTAAGTTCCTTTTTTTCAAGATTCAAAAGAATCTCTTTTGACCTTTCAATAACATTATTCGGAATACCAGCAATCTTTGCCACATGAATTCCAAAGCTCTGGTCAGTTGCACCAGCAACGATTTTATGAAGAAATATAACATTATCTTGCCATTCTCTGACTGTAATATGATAATTTTTAACCCTTTTTAGAATCTCAGAAAGTTCGGTCAATTCGTGATAATGGGTTGCAAAAAGAGTTTTTGGTCTTTCCTTTAAAGAGTGTAAATACTCTGTAACAGCCCAAGCAATTGAGAGTCCATCAAATGTTGATGTTCCCCTCCCTATTTCATCAAGAAGAATTAATGACCTTTTAGTTGCATTGTTTAATATTATTGAAGTCTCGATCATTTCAATCAAAAAAGTTGATTTACCTTCAATTAAAGAATCAGAAGCACCAATCCTTGTAAAAATCCTGTCACAAATTCCAATCACTGCCTTTTCTGCAGGAACAAAATATCCAATTTGAGCAAGTATTACAATCAAAGCATTTTGCCTTAAATATGTTGACTTTCCACCCATATTTGGACCGGTTATAATAAGAATCTGATCCGAATTGGAAGCAATATTTAAATCATTAGGAATAAAAGCTTTTTCAGAGCTCTTCTCAACCACTGGATGCCTGCCCCCTTTTATATTAATTTCACTATCATAAGTTATTTCAGGTCGTGTATAATCTCTCCTCTGTGCAAGTTCTCCTCCTGCACAAACAACATCAATTAAGCCTATTAAATCAGAGTTTTTATTCAATTGAGGTGAAAATTTCTGAATTTGTCTCAAAATGTCATTGTATAGATCTTTTTCAATATGAACAATCCTTTCTTCAGCCCTTAATATTTTCTCTTCCAATTTTTTTAACTCATTAGTTATAAATCTTTCTGAATTAACTAATGTCTGTTTTCTAACATAATGGGCAGGAATAAGTTTCAAATGAGTTTTTGTAACTTCAATAAAATATCCAAAGACCTTATTATATTTAATTTTTAACGAATGAATACCTGTTTTTTTCTTTTCAGTTTTTTCCATAGCAGAAATTATTTCCTTTGCATTCCTACTTATTGTTCTCAATTCATCAAGCTCTTTGTTATAAGCCTTTTTTATAAAATTTCCCTCATTTAAATTATTTGAAGGATCATCAGATATAGAATCTTCAATAAGTTTTACAATTATATCTAATTGGTTTAATTCCTTGCCTACAATATTTACAATTTTGGAATTCAATGTTCCAATTTCCTCTTTTATTTCCGGAATTTTTTTTAATGTATGCTTTAGAACCAAAAGATGCAAAGGTAAAGCAATGTTTAATGAAATTTTTGAATTAAGTTTTGCCAAATCTCCAAAATTTTTTAATATTTTCCTTACCTCTGTTCTGACAATCAGATTTTGTGAAAATTCTTCAACCCCATCAAGTCTTTTATCTATCTCTTTTTTATCAAGCAATGGATAGGAAAGCCATTTTTTTAACAATCTCTTACCCATTGGAGTAATCGTAAAATCAATAGTATTAAATAGGCTTCCTTTTTCAGTACCTGTTCTTGAATTTCTTAAAATTTCAAGATTCTTAAAACTATTTGAGTCAATAATAAGGGAATTCTCTTTAGGTATAAATTTCAAAAAAGAAATATTTCTCAACGCTGTTTTTCTTACTGACTTCAGATATTTAATAAGAACCCCAGAAGCAATTACAGCCGTATTATAACCTGTTAGGCCCAGGCCTTCTATTGTTTCTAATTTAAATTGATTTTTAAGGATTTCTTCGCTCTCAAAATAATTGTATTCATAATTTTCATATTCATTAACCAAAACATCCGGCATTTCTGGAATATTTTTAATTATTTTATCCAGATCTTTTCTGAAATCTTCTGAAACAACTATTTCCTTTGGAAATTTTCTATAAAATTCATTCAAAAAAGAGTCAAAGTCTTTATTTTCAAAATTCCTTACTTCAAAATCAGATACTGATAAATCCATTGAGGCGATTGAGATAGATTTATCATCTTTATAAATTGATACTACAAAATTGTTAAGATCTTCATTTTGGGATTCAATCTCAAGAGCTGTTGCTGGAGTTAAAATACGGGTTACGTCCCTCTTAACAATCCCTGTTGCAATGGCAGGATCCTCTACTTGCTCACATATTGCTACTTTAAAACCTTTATTTAATAATTTGGCTGCATAGTTATCCATTGCATGAAAAGGAATCCCGCATAAAGGAACTGAATTCTTTTTATTCTTATTACGACTTGTAAGAACCACTTCCAGAACAGGTGCCGCAATTTTTGCATCCTCAAAAAACATCTCATAAAAATCCCCCATTCTAAAGAAGAGAATTGAATCCGGATAATCCCTTTTTATTTCAAAATACTGTTTCAGCATAGGAGTAAGATTCTTTTTATCCATTTAAAAATTATAACATACTTATTTACACTAAAAAAATACAAAATCAGTCAGATTCAGGTGTCTTTTCTGCAAATGCAAAAAATATTCATAGAAAAAATATCGATTTTTTGATATAATTTATAAAATGAAAGATCAAGAGATCTCTTTGGATTTTGAAAGTAATATTCAATTTACTGAATTCTGTGCATTTATACTCAGTTTTTTAAAAAAATCCTTAAAAATAAATGAAGATGACTTATTTAAAATAGAGATTTCGATAAGAGAAGCAGTAAATAATGCGATTATCCATGGAAATAAAAACAATTCTCAAAAAAGGGTTTTTGTAAAATTCAAATGGAACAAAAAACACGTTGTTATCCACGTAAAAGATGAAAACCCTAATAAAATTGATTTCACAAAAATAAAAGAAAAAATAAATAAAAAAAATCTACTTTCCTTTCAAGGTAGGGGCATTTTAATTATAGAAAATTATATGGATAAAGTTGAATTCCTATATTCGAAAAATGGAAATGAGATTGTAATGGAAAAAATGACATGAAATATATCCTTTCTCTTGATACAACATCAAAATTTTCATCTATATCAATATCAAAAGGCGAAAAAACCCAAATTGAATACAATTTCACAACAAATGACAATTTATCTTCCATGCTCATTCCAACAATTAAATTCCTGCTAGAAACAATAAACTTAGACCTAAATGATATAGATGTGTTTGGAATCGCAATTGGACCTGGATCTTTCACTGGAATAAGAGTTGGACTTTCAACTATAAAAGGTCTATTATTTGAAAAGAAAAAACCAGTTGTCCCTGTTGTTACATTAAAAGCCTTAGCATACAAACATATAGATTCAAATTATCCAATAATACCAGTCATTGATGCAAAAAGAGAAGAAGTTTACATTGCAGGCTACAATTTCTCAAACCAGAGTAAAACAGAAATAATTCCTCCTCAATTGATCAATATAAAAAATTTTAAAACAAAACTGAGTCCCTTTTCAAACTTAAACTTTATTGGAACAGGAGCTGAGAAATACAGAGATTTCATAAAAACTAATTTCAAAAAGAGTAAAATAAAAACACGCACATTTTTTATAGCATCAGAAATATGTAAAATATCTTATAAAGAGTTCTTTAATAAAAACTTTGTGCTAGATTTACAGGATTTAAAACCCTTTTATTTAAGAAAACCTGATGCTGAACAAAACTATAAAAAAATATAGATACTTAAATCAACCATTCTTTGAACAATACTAAATTAAAAAGAAATCAGGGTTTTCTCTTACAAGCAGATCAATCTCTTGTCTCTGCTTTTCCCAGAAACCAAAATTAACTAAATAAAATGCATTTACAACTTGAGGGTCAAATTGTGTACCTGAAAATTTTTTTATTTCCTTGTAACCTTCTTCAAATGATAAAGCATGCCCGTATGGACGTTCTGAAGTCATTGCATCAATTGTATCAGCAAGAGCAAAAATTCTTGCCCCAAAAGGAATCTGATCACCCTTCAATCCATCAGGATAACCATTTCCATCATATCTTTCATGGTGATGTAAAACTATCTGAGAAGCCTTTTCAAGAAATTTAATCTTATATAACATTTTATAACCAAGTTCAGAGTGAGTTTTTATTATTTCCCATTCCCTTTGTGTTAATTCCCCTGGTTTCTTTAATATTGCATCAGGTATTCCAATTTTACCAATATCATGAAGAAGAGCTCCATACTCAAAAATTTTTAAATCATCCTCATTATCTATACCAAGTAAATCTGCAAGAGCCATTGTATATCTTATAACTCTCATTGAGTGACCATGAGTCTCTTCATCTCTTGTATCAAGAGCAGTTACAAGAGCTCTTAAAGTAACTCTGTAAGTATTATCTAATTCTTCAAGAGCAGCTTTTAAATCTTTAGTTCTTTCAATGACTTTTCTTTCAAGTTCATTTTGATATTCCTTGTTCTCTAAAACCAATCTCCTTTTCTCAACTGCTTTGTTTGCAATGTGAGCAACTTTTTCTAATTCAAATGGTTTTGAAACATAATCATAGGCTCCTTTAGATAAAGCAGAAATAGCTGACTCAATGTCCTTTACAGCTGATATCATAATAACCATAACGTCTTCATCAAGTTCTTTAACCTCTCCTAAAAGATCAAGCCCTGATTTACCTGGCATTCTGATATCAGACATAACAACATCAATTTTATCATTTTCAATATATTTCTCTAAAGCATCATACGCATCTGATGCAAGTATACACTCATATCCCTCATCTCTTAAAAAATCCCCCAGCAATTCTCTAATGTCTACTTCATCATCAGCAATTAAAATTTTCCCTTTTCTCATATTAGTATACTTTTAAAATTAGATTTTATAATATTATGAAATTTTAATAAACAAAAAACTAAAAAAAATTAATATTTAAACAATATTTGCTAACTCTTTTAATTCTTTTACTTTATCAAGTCTCTCCCATGGGAAAGAATCTCTTCCAAAATGGCCATATGCAGCAGTTTTCCTGTAGATAGGTCTTTTAAGTTCTAATACTCTTATTATATCAGATGGTTTTAATGGAAACACATTTTTTATCAACTCAACTATTTTCTGTTCAGAAAGCTTTCCTGTATTAAAAAGTGAAACATTAACAGAAACAGGCTCAGCTACTCCAATAGCATAAGCTAATTGAACCTCACATCTTTCTGCCAGTCCTGCTGCAACAATATTCTTAGCAATATACCTTGCATTATAAGCAGCAGAGCGATCAACCTTAGAGGGATCTTTACCAGAAAACGCTCCTCCACCATGTCTTCCCATACCACCATATGTATCAACAATTATTTTTCTTCCAGTAAGGCCTGCATCTGCATAAGGTCCACCCAAAACAAATTTACCTGTTGGATTAACATAATATTTAGTTTCTTCTGTTATCCATTTTCCACAAACAGGTTTTATAACCTTTTCAATAATATCAGCTTTAATCTCATCATGTTCGTGGCCTTCATCATGCTGATTTGATACAACAATAGTTGTAACCCTTTTTGGCTTCCCATTATCATATTCAACAGTCACTTGAGTTTTACCATCAGGCCCGAGATAAGGTATTATCATGTTTTTTCTAACTTCAGCAAGTCTCATTGCCAGTTTGTGTGCAAGATCAATTGGCAGAGGCATAAAATTCTCAGTCTCATTGGTCGCATACCCAAACATCATGCCTTGATCTCCTGCGCCCTGCTCTTTATATTCACCCTGTCCAGCTGTAACTCCAATTGAAATATCAGGCGACTGACCTTCAATTTGTACAAGCACCCCACAGGTCTTAGCATCAATACCATCTTTAGAATCAATATATCCGATTTCTTTCAATGTATCTCTTACAATATTCGGGATATTAACATATCCTTTTGTCGTTAATTCACCTGCGACAACAACAACACCTGTTTTTGTCAAACATTCGACTGCAACTCTTGAATCAGAATCCTTCTCAAGACACGCATCCAGTATTGCATCAGATATTTGATCACATATTTTATCAGGGTGTCCTTCTGTTACTGATTCAGAAGTGAACAGGTATTTACCTTTTATCATAATAATCCTCCGTAAGTTTGTAAAATAAGGGTAATACTAACAAAATATAGGAACCGTGTCAAATTGATATATATACAAAACCATTATTAATAAATAGGGGTATGTCCCTATTTATACATTTATAATATTTCGAACATATGCTAATATTACATATATATATGAAAATAGAAATTAATAGATTTAAGGTGAAATAATGTTTGGATGGCAAGGGAAGATTCTAAAAATCGATCTAAGTTCTAAAAAATATCATATCCTAACTCCAGATATTAGCATATTACAAAAATATATTGGAGGTAAGGGTCTGGCAGGTTATTATCTTAAAGATTACATTACTTTGAACTGGCATGATCCTGATATGCCTCTGATTCTTCTTACCGGTCCATTGGTTAACACTCTATCTCCCACATCCGGACGCATGACTGTTATGTCTAAATCACCCTTAACAGGAACAATAGGGGATTCTTCAGTAGGAGGAAGCTTTGGTTTTTCTTTAAAAAAAGCTGGATTTGATGGAATTATTATAACAGGGAAAAGCTTTAATTTATGTGGAATTGAAATAAATGATGATAATATCAAATTTACTGATGCATTATCTTTAAAAGGATTAAAAACAAATGAAATAAATAATTTAATTAAAAATAAAGGCTCCACTGCTGTTGTGGGACCTGCTGCTGAAAATGGTGTACTCTTTTCGAATATAGTTATAGACAATCATTACTTTGCAGGACGAAATGGCTTAGGGCTCTTATTTCCATCAAAAGGGTTGAAATACATTACAGTAAAAGGAACAGGTAAAACAAAAACATATGACAAAGAATCTTTAAAAAAGGCAAGACAGGATATTTTTCGATTAACTTTTGCTTCCCCTGTTCTTATGGGAGAACTTGGTATATCAAATTTTGGAACTGCTGCATTATATGACCTTATAGATAATAGAAGAATGATGCCAACTGATAATTTCAGGAAAACTCGTTTTAATAATGCTTGTTTAATGAATGCATATACTTATAAAAAGAAATTCAACCCGAAAAAGGGGGGTTGCCTGGGTTGTCATATTTTATGCAAATATATAACAGAAGATGGATTAAGCATACCGGAATTTGAAACAATGTCACACTTCAGCGCTTTAATTAACAACAACAATATTTCAGTTGTAATGGAGGCAAACAAGATATGTAATGAAATTGGAATGGATACTATTTCTGCTGGTGCAACAATTGCATGTTACATAGAAATCTCAAACAAAAAACTTTCAGGTTCAGATATCACCTCTCTTTTAAAAAAAATCGGATATGCAAAAGGAATAGGAAATGAACTTGGGAAAGGTGCTTTCAGATTTGCTGAGTCAAAAGGAAAACCAGAATCAGCAATTACAGTTAAAAAAATGGAACTTCCTGCTTATGACCCGCGCGGAGCTTTGGGAATGGCACTTGCATATGCAACTTCTACAAGAGGAGGCTGCCACCTTCGTTCATACCCGATTTCACATGAAATATTGAGAAAACCAGTTTCAACAGATAGATTTACATTCAAAGGAAAAGCAAGGATAATTAAAATCCAGGAAGACTTGAATGCAATAATTGACTCTTTAACTGCATGTAAATTTATTTTCTTTGCAGCTAGTCTGGAGGAATTTTCAAAGGTTTATACATCAGTTACTGGAATTGAATCATCTGCTCAGGATCTTTTAAAAGCAGGTGAAAGAATATATTATAATGAAAAAATAATGAATTCTTTAAATGGATTTACAAAAAAAGACGATGATCTTCCATCTTGCTTTTTCAAATATCCTGGAACCAGCGGTAATAATATAGATATTCCTCCTATTAGAAGAACTGAATTTATCAAAACACTTGAAAATTATTACAAAATCAGGGGGATTGATATAAATGGCATGCCTACAAAAGAAAAAGCAAGAGAATTGGAGCTTGAATGAAAAAATTAATAGAAAAATATAATGATAAACTCTTTAACCATGGTTTAACAGAAAAAGATGCACCTTTGATTGGAACATTAGATGCTGAAATAATCTGGAATAAAACCAATAAAACAACTAATATATTAGAAAAATTATTTAAAACCCTAAATATTAATTCTATCATATTTTCAGAACCTGCTGAGCCATATAGAACTATCATTGAATATCTTACTAAAACATCAAATGAAGTAATATATCCTGAAGATTGTGAAACAAGAACATTTCTTCATGAGCTTCCATGTACTAAAGATTTTAATATCCAGACCATAGCAAATATATTAAAAGAGAGAAAAAGTCTGATTATTCCAGGTCATGGGATTATTACATTTGGCACAGTAAGCCCTGAACAAGCTTTTGTGACATTCAGTTCAGTGTGTTTTGCAATATATGTTAAATTTTTTTCAGATTATTTAGAACACAAAAAACATAAAATAATTTCAAATGAAGAGAAAAAAACATTCAATAAAGTTGCTTCAATGATAAATCCATATCCTGTGTTTTCTTTTTCTTTAATGCAAGGCCCTTTTAATAAAAAAAAAGTATACAAAGCTATGGATGAAGCAGGGAAAATAATCGTAAAATCAAGGTTGGTAGATTCTTACTTTGGAAACATATCATACCTTATTGATAATATTATATATATAAGTCAAACAGGTAGTTCTCTTGATGAATTAAGTGGTTATATTGATCCATGTCCAATTGATAATTCATCATGTGCGGGAATAACTGCATCAAGTGAACTCTCCGCACACAAACAAATTTATTTAGATACAGAAAATAGAGCTATTCTTCATGGGCATCCGAAATTTTCAGTTATACTATCAATGGACTGTGATCAAAGAGATATCTGTAAATATAAAAATCAATGTCATATAAAATGCCCATATGGAAGATTTGTAAATGATATTCCAATAGTTCCAGGAGAGGTTGGTACAGGACCTTATGGATTATATAAAACTATGCCTCCTGCAATAAAGGGGAAAAGGGGTGTTATTGTTTATGGTCATGGTGTTTTTACTGCTTGTAAAAAAGATTTTAATGAAGCATTTAAAAACTTACTCTCTATTGAAAAGATGTGCAAGCAAGAGTATTTTAGAAGGACTAATATATGAGCAATTATTATAAAAAAATATCCCCAATAAAAGGGATTAACAGAAGAAAATTCATAAAATCAAGCGTTACAATAGCAATATCTGGATTGACTTCTTCCTTTTTGTTTCTGCATTGTAGAAACAAAAAAACTCCTCCAGATTTTGAACCTAAATATCTAAAACTGCACAAAAATGGAGAATTGAAAAAAAGAAGCAAGGAATTATGGAAAATTATGAACACATGCAAACTTTGCCCCAGAGAATGTGGAACTAACAGACTCAAAGGGAATGAAGGATTCTGCCATGCTTCTTCTCAGCTTGAGGTTTCTGCATTTAACCCTCATTTTGGAGAAGAAAGATCACTCGTGGGAAGGGGTGGTTCAGGTACCATATTCTTCACCAACTGCGGACTTAGATGCGTATTTTGCATAAACTGGCAGACTAGCCAGGAGGGAATTGGGCAACCTCAGAGCATTGAAAAACTTGCAAACATGATGCTCAAACTTCAAAAACTTGGGTGCCACAATATTAATCTCGTTACACCAACTCACTATTCTCCTCACATTATTCTGGCACTAGATATAGCAGCTGCTAATGGTTTAAGGCTTCCTCTGATTTACAATACATGCGGGTGGGAGCGCCTTGAGATTTTGAAAAAGCTTGATGGTATTATTGACATTTACCTGCCAGACTTCAAATATTCAGACAAAAAAATGGCTGCTAAATACTCATCTGAAGCAGCCTCTTACCCTGAAATCTCAAAAGCATCTCTGCTTGAAATGCACCGCCAGGTTGGTGTCGCAAAACCTGCAGCTAATGGACTAATGTATTCAGGGTTGATGATACGTCACCTGGTTATGCCAAACAATGTTAGCGGAACCAGGGAAGTAGTAGAATGGATTGCTCAAAACCTTCCCAAAGATACATACCTTAACCTGATGTCCCAGTACAGACCTGTATATAAAGCACATAAATATCCCAAAATTTCCAGGAAAATAACACGCAAAGAATATAAAGATGCAGTAAATAGGGCAAAAGAAGTGGGCCTTACAAACCTGGATATCCAGGGATATCACTGGTTAACCTGATGGTGAAAATAATATTAATAGTTTTAACAACTATTTTAACTACTATAATCTTACTTGCTATTGGAGATATTTATCCCTATTTTTTTCATTAATACACTGCTGTGGATGGTGCGCGGAAATAAACATCGCAAAAAAAATATAATGCAGGAAAATGTCTATTATCTATTTGTTGAGATATTTTAATGTTTTCTCTTATATTATATATATGGAAGAAAAATATTCTTCAATCAATGGAATTTTTATTTTAAAGGCAATTCAATTTTGTATTTGGTTATACTAACTTCACCCTCTTCGTCCTCCAGAACCAGGTAGAGATGGCCATCTTTTATAAAAGGGTTAGCATCTATAGTTAGCCCTTTATCAACTTTGATAAAAGCACGGTATAGGTAGTCCCCTTTCAAAGAAAATATATCTATCTGCTGCTTGTTTTTTCTTTCAAGATATGACCTGAATACATAAATTAGGTTATTATGAACCTCAATTCTACTAAAATAAGTTAACTTTCTTGGCATGCTTTTTACTATCATATCCAGCATATCTTCAGGTATTCGAGTGTCTTTAAATTTGTTTCGAATATCAGCATCAGAGATTTTCTGGGGCTTTCTGTCCAATGAAAAAGTGGCAATCTTTCCTGCTTCCATATTTGATATATGAATAGTATAGAAATTATTCATTCCATAATAAAGCAGGTTATTATGGTATCCGATGATCATCATTGGAGTTAATCCCCCAATAGCCAATGCTATAACACTTCCTTTCTTTCTTGCAACTCCCCCTTTGAATACTGGAAATTCAGCGATCTCTTTTATCTTTTTAGTTTTTAAATTATATTTAACAATTTTAGAGCTCTTCTTTTCAATATCAAGTTGAAGTAGAGGAGCTGAGACAAAAATATTTTCATCAAGAAACACTACCGGCCTCTTTTGCATATGATTGTTTTTAATTGATTTTATAAAATTCCCATGTTTTGAAAAGTAACTGATCTTATCCATATCTGCAACTAAAATTTTATTATTTTTTAAAAAGAATGGAGCTTGTTGAATCCATTTTATCTCCCCCGGGCCCTCCCCTTTTTTCCCAAAACCCTTAATGAACTTTCCATTACTGTCATAGATATAGTATCTCTTGTTTTTTCTGTCATGAACATACATATAGTTATCATCAGATACCTTAATCATATTGATTTCAGCAAATACATCTTTTCCTGCAGAATCTATGCTCCACACTTTCTGGAGTTTAAAATCAAATGTCCCTTTTGCGGGGTTATCAGAGTTTTTAACTTCTTTTCCCATAGAATTGACAAAAAAGATCCCGGTTATGAATACCATTATTAATGCTATTTTTTTCATTGCTCCTCCTGTTGTTTTAATCATAATATATTTTTGATGTATTTTAACATAAGAAAGTTTCATTTTACCTTAAGAAAATTTATTCTTCAATCTATTGACTTTTGTTAATGCTCTCGTTATAACTTAATTGTATTTAATATTAAGGGAAGGGAACTAATTATGAGAAAAACATTAATTGTCATAATTTGTTTATTTTTTATTTTTTTATGGTTTAGCTGTAACCAATCACAAGAATCAAAGAACCCCCTACCAACTCTAACTTCTATCTCCCCCACGACAAAGGTATCTCACATGCCAACATTCACCCTTACTGCCACAGGAACAGATTTTATTCAGGGGGCAAAGATTATATTCAATGGCATAGCAAAACAAACCTTACGTGTCAATTCCTATGAGTTGACTTGCCAGATTGAACCAGAAGACACAGTTCTGACTAATGATCTTCAAGATCAAATAGTTAATATTACAGCAAGAAATCCTTCACCTGGCGGTGGGATATCCAATTTCCTGGAATTTACCATTTGTAGCAATCCTGATTTTACTGATCCACAAAACATTTCAAACACTCCAATCTGGTCTGGAAAACCTAAAATTGGAATCTGTGATGGAGGACTTGTATCAGTGGTCTGGAGTGAAATGTGCAACAATTGTTACAATGATTTTCTCTGGGTCTATTTTAACCAATCCGATGATTATGGCATCACCTGGAACCAGGGAATAAAAATTTCAGGCGACTTACTGGATGTGGAGGATCCAAAAATTGCTGTGGATCAGTCAGATAACATTAGTGTTGTGTGGTGGGAGGAAAGCAGTCATCCTGATGAGAACATATTCGGTAATTTCAGGCGATCTGATGATAATGGTTTGAACTGGGGTGATATAATCAATATTTCCACTATTTCTAGAGAACCTGATTACCCAAGCATTACTGTTGATTCATCAGGAAACATCTATGCAGCCTGGATTGAGAATTTAAGAGAGAATGGTCATTCCTTCAGCCGAATATATTTTGGCTTTTCAACCAATGGTGGTATTACGTGGAGCCAATCTATAAATATACCTAATGCCAATAACGCTTGGAATGTTTATGAACCTACTATTTCAGTGAACGAAAGCAGTGACATATTAGTTATCTGGAAAGAAGAGAGTGATTGGTACGACCAGGCAATATATTTCAGTAAATCTACAGATTCTGGAGATAGCTGGAGTACAGCAAAAAATATCTCTAATAATCCGCAGGATAGCCGCGTCCATTATATAAACATGGCATTTGACAATTCCAGCAATATTTATGCTGTGTGGAAATTTGAACACTCCAACCAGTATTCAATACAATTCTGTAAATCAACAGACAACGGAATCACCTGGGATCAACCTGTAAATATAAATATATTAAACAAAAAGTATGCTCACCCAACCATTTCAGTGGATTGCCTCAACAATATAAACCTGATCTGGAACGATGAAACTTCAGGAAACACGGAAATATATTTCATAAGATCAATGGATAATGGTGAAAGCTGGACTCAACCCATCAATATTTCCAACACACAGAATAGCTCTTGTTATCCGGACATTGCAGTTGACAGCTCCTGCAATATATATATTGTCTGGGAAGACTGCTCACCTGGAAAGGGTAACATATATTTTGTGAGTAGTATAAAAGAATAGCCTGAATCTTAAAGGATAAGGATTACTTTTATTGTTATCATACTCATAAATAAAGAATAAATATACTAATATTTTTTTTATGCTATTAGCTATTTTTTGAATCTTTTTTTCACAATCTTTTTTCTTTTTTCCAAAAAATCATTTCTAAGCAAAGGAGTAACATCTCTCTTTTCCCCATAATTATTAGTAATCAAAATTTTCGTAATAAGAACTCCAACAGGCTTAAAATATGTAGCAAAAGATAAATCAGTAAGTTTAAAAAAAGTTTTATATTTGGGTTCGAGTTTCAAACTCTCTCCTTTTTTGACACTAAAATGAATAAGGTTTTTCCCATTTTTAAGAAAAATCTTTTTATTATTTGTACCATTAAGTAAAATTTCCTGTTTAAACTTTTTCTGCCAAAGATCTGATTCAAAACTGAAAGGATTGTACATTTCAACCTCAATTTCCTTTATTTTTTCAGAATTCACTTTTATGGAAAAAGCAGAAGAAATTGGAATACCATCAACATTAAAAATTTTTCTCTTATTAAAATCAAAATAAACCATATTAAATGCATCCGAATAATGATTAAATTCAACTCCGGGGAGAGTTTCACTTCCCAAATTAACAAATCCATCCTTCTTTATAAGAAGAGAAACATTATTATAAATAATTTCATAACTACCTTTTTTAACCCCAGCATTAACTCTGAAATTAACAGCCAATTTATGTAATGGAAATTCAATGATTTTATTCCCATTCTTCAATTCTAATCGTCTATTTCCTCCCCATTTACTATCTTTTTTAAAAAAAACTTTGATTATATTATTATCACTAACTATTTTTTTCACTGAAGCTTCTGTTAGCCTTTTTACATATTTGTAAAGATATGGATATTTATTTATAAGTAAAATTTCTATGGGTGTTTTTGGCGGAAAAACAAATATACTATGATTTTTAATCTTTAAATATTCAAAATTTAGAGTAGGAAATATTTTATAAATATTATTTTTGATTTTCTCACCTGAAGATAAATCTGTAATAAAGCCAAACTTCTCATTCTGCCATAAATTAAATGCTTTTAAAGTATATGGGTAGTACCTGACATTTGAAAAAAAAGAAATATCTGCAGGAGCAAAAGGAAGAGGAACAAAAAGTTTTTTCTCCTTAGTAATTGAATTATATTTAAAATATTTAGTGTAGTTTCCAAAATAGAGTGTTGGGTGTTCGGTTTTAATCAGCTCAGCACAAAGTTTATTATTTTCTCTTCCCCCTTTAATAGAATATTTGTTGATGCTAATATTCGACTTAAAAAGTATAGCAATAAAGATGAAAAGAAAAATAGGGACTCTAATTTTATTTTTAAATATATCTCTACACAAAAACATATCTATTTTCTTTAAAATAAAAACAAAAAATAAAATACTAAAAG
Organism: Candidatus Aminicenantota bacterium; assembly: GCA_030612495.1. GTDB lineage: Bacteria > Acidobacteriota > Aminicenantia > UBA2199 > UBA2199 > JAUWNT01. The sequence goes on along the minus strand of JAUWNT010000005.1, from coordinate 12,781 downwards.
GCATCAAAATCATAGAGTGAACCTCATAACGAGCTCTTGAACCCATATTTTCAGCAATCAATCTTCCAAAACTTGAAAAGGAGATAAGTATTACAGATGATACAGAAAAAAAGATTAACCATAATGATTTTTTTTTCTTTAATGCATAGATAATAAAAAATAAAACCCCCAAAAAAGTCAGCAAAGTAATTGTATAAAATATGTAATCATTTTGTTTTAAGTAAATTGAGCTTTTGAAATAATGATTGTAAGCAGGAAGTTTGAAAAAATTATAAATCCAGTAAATAAAATGTTTTATCGAAGGAATAGAACCAGAATTCATAAATGTAAACTTTGATGAAACAAAATTGTTCTTGAATTCAGAATAGATTAAAGGTGAAAGTCCAATTAAAAAACTTAAACCTATTAAAAACATAGATTTTATTGTTTCAAAGGAAAAAGATTTAGAACTCTTTATTAGCTTCACAATAGAAAAAAGAAAAAAGGGAGCTAAAATAATTAATGAACCCTGATATATCCAAAAAAAGAGTCCTGCCAAAAAACTTGCAAAAATCAATCTTTTTAAAGAAAAATTATATTCTAACTTACTAAATGTCCATATAAAATAGGATGAAAAAAGAAATACAAAAGGGAAATAAACAGAAGTATCAGTGGAGATAAATAGCAAAGCAGGAATAGGTATAATAAAATAGAAAAGAGAATTATACGAATCTTTGAAAATCTTACTTAGAAAAACACATCCCAAAGAAAATAAAAGGATATTAATAATTACTAAATTTCTTACTGAAAAACCCACAATTGACATTAGAAAAGCATAAAAATAAGATGCAAATGCCCCATGATAAAACTGTCCATAGAAAAAAATCGGGAAATCCATTCCCTTTGATATGTGCAAACTCATTAAATATGGTATTGAATCGTCTGAACTGAAAAACGAAAAAACTTCACATCCCCAGAATCCCCACCTAAAAAAAAATTGCAGTAAAATAAAAGTAAGTAAAATAATCCCTTTTTTAAGCATAACTAAAAATATCAAAAAGCTTTAAACTCTTTGAAGTTTTTTATTTCAACCTCATCCAGTTTTTTCTTAACTTAATATTTTCTTTCTTGTATATATTTTTTTCAATATTCATATTTATTCAGCTAATCTTACTTCTTTTATTTCAGGAATCTGTTCCTTTACAACCTGTTCTACATACCCCTTTAGTGTCATCATACTCATAGGACAACCATGGCAGGCTCCTCTTAATCTTACAAGAACAACCTTTTCATCCTCTAAAACATCAACAAATTCTATATCACCGCCATCAGCCTGAAGTGCAGGTCTGACTGTTTCTATAACTGAACTCACTCTTTCCTTCAAATCCATATTTAACTCCTTATATATATTTTAACATTTTATTCAAAGCATTATAAGCTCTTTTCAATATTGATTCTTCAATATTAATCTCATATTGATCCTTTTTTAAAGAATCATATATATCTATTAATGCTGTTCTTTTCATATTTGAACAGATTTTAGGTCTTTTTGCAGGATAAAACTCCTTTTCCGGATTCTCTCTCTTCAACCTTTCAATCAGACCCTGTTCAGTAATTATAACAAATTGTTTTTTGTTTGATTCTTTAGCATACTTTAACATACCACTTGTTGAAAAGACCTTATCAGACAGATTTATCACCTCCATTCTCGCCTCAGGGTGAACAAGAAATTCAGCTTCAGGATATATGTCCCTCATTTCCTCTATTTCCTCTTTTTTTATCTTATTATGTACATAACAATAGCCTTCAAATAAAATCATTCTTTTCTCTGGAACCATTTTTTGTACGTAAGTTCCAAGATTCCTATCAGGTACAAATATAACTTCATCAGCCTCAATATTTTTTACAACAGATACAGCATTTGCAGATGTACAACACACATCACTTTCAGCCTTAATTCCAACACTTGAATTTACATAAGTTACAACCTTTGCTTTTTTATGCTCTTGTTTTAATTCTATTAATTCATCCTCAGTTATCATATCAGCCATTGGACATCCAGCATCAAGACGAGGTAACAATACTCTTTTTTCAGGAGATAATATTTTAGCAGTCTCTGCCATAAATTTAACCCCTGCAAAAACTATCATTTTATTATTAATCCTTGAAGCAATCTTACTGAGCTCAAGTGAATCTCCAAGATAATCAGCTATTAATTGCACTTCTTCTATTTGATAGTTATGTGCTAAAATTACTGCATTTTTTCTCTTTTTTAACTCATCTGTTTTTCGTTTTAAATCTTCCATTTTCTACCCTTGCAAGATTTTATTATAATTTTCTTAAATCGTCAACATTTTGTATTGACCAATACTGTTTCAGGGATTATAATTATTAAGGAGGTATTATGGATATTTCAAAAAGAGCAAAACAAATTCAAGAATCCCCAATCCGAAAATTAGCTACATATGCTAATGAAACAAAAAAAAGGGGGATCCAAATTTATCACTTAAATATTGGACAACCTGACATCCCCACTCCTGAGGTTTTTTACAATAGAGTGAAAGATTTTTCTGAAAAAGTCCTATCATATGGTCCTTCTGATGGCCTTGATGAACTAAAGCAAGCAATGGTAGACTATTTTTTAAAGTATAATATAGCTTTAAATAAAAATGATATTATAATTACAACTGGAGGGAGTGAAGCAGTCTCATTTGCCTTTAATGTAATTGCTGATCCTGAAGATGAAGTCATAATACCTGAGCCCTTTTATACAAACTATAATGGTTATTCTTCAATATCAAATTTAAAAATAGTTCCAATTACAACAGACCCTGAAAACGGATACCATTTACCAGACATCTCTGAGTTTGAAAAAAAGATCACAAAAAAGACTAAAGCTATTATGATATGCTCACCTAACAACCCTACAGGCACTGTACTTTATGAAAGGGAAATAAGAGAACTTGGAAAATTAGTAAAGAAACACAATCTATTTCTTATCGCTGATGAAGTATATAAAGAATTTACTTATGATGGAGAGAAACATTTCAGTATTTTACAATTACAAGGTCTGGAAGATCACGCGATTGTAGTTGATTCTATTTCTAAAAGATATTCTGCATGTGGAGCAAGAATTGGAGCAATAATTTCAAAAAACAGAGAAGTAATGAAAGCAATTCTTAAATTTGCACAGGCAAGATTATGCCCTCCTACTCTTGAACAGATCGGTGCAATTGGAGCATATAGACTTCCATTAAACTACTTTAAAGCAATCACAGATGAATATCAAAAACGAAGAGATATTTTAGTTGAAATATTAACATCAAATAAAGAGATTATCTTGAAAAAACCAAATGGAGCCTTTTATATAATGACAAAACTTCCAATAGATGATTCAGATAAATTTGCCAGGTGGATGCTTGAAGATTTTGAAATAGATAATGAAACAGTTATGGTTGCACCAGGAGCTGGTTTTTATTCAACCCCAGGAAAAGGAACACAAGAGATCAGGATCGCATATGTATTGGAAACTAAAAAACTTGAAAGAGCAGGAAATATATTATTAAAAGCAATAGAAAAATATAACTCTTTAAATCCGTAATCTAAAACTTAATATCAACTAAATGCTATATATGTTATAATTTATATATGAGAAAAGGTTTTACTTTAGTTGAAATTTTGATTGTAATGGCTATAATCGGGATTTTACTATCAATCATAATTCCAAACTATTCTAGTTCAGTTAAAAGAGCAAAAGAAGCTGTTTTAAAGGAAAATTTATTTATAATAAGGGATGCTATAGATAAATTTTATTTAGACAAAAAAAAATATCCGACCTCATTAGAAGATCTTATTACAAACAAATATTTAAAAAAAACCCCTTATGACCCTTTCCTGAAAAGTAGAGAGTGGCGATTGATCCATTATGAACCTGAAGAAATGGAAGACTTTGACCCTGAGATTGCAGATGCAATAATTGATGTGAAAAGTATGGCTACTGGCACAGGTCTTGATGGCACAAAGTACGAAAATTGGTAAATCAATATGAAAAAAAATAGGGGATATTCTCTAATAATTGCAATAATAGCAGTAACTATTTTTTCTATCCTTCTATTAAAAGCAAGAATAATGTGGGAAACAGTAAAGGGAAGAGATATGGAAGAAGAACTTATTTTCAGGGCAAGACAATATGTAAGTGCAATTAATTTATATAGAACTAAAAATAATAACCTTTACCCTAAAAAATTAAAAATTCTGTATGAAAAGAAATTTTTAAGAAAATTGTATAAAGACCCAATTAGTGAAAGTATGGAATGGAATGTTGTTATGCAATCAACAAAGTTAGGTAAAAAAAAACTATTGATCGTTCCAAAAAAACTTGTAAAAAAATTTATTGGGACTTCTCACATTATTGGAGTCATTTCAACTTCAACTAAAGAGGGCTTCAGAGAATATAGGGGGAAAAAGTATTATAATGAATGGGCTTTTTATGTAGGCGAACAAATTAACAAAGAAATGCCAGAATTAAAATTCATAAAAGAGTAATGTCAAATATTTTTATAATTGCTGCTGAAAATTCTGCTGAAAATTACGGCTCCCAAGTAATAGATGAATTCAAAAAAAGAAATCCTGAAACTAACTTTTTCGGTGTTGGTGGGGAAAAATTTATTGAAAGGGGAGTTGATTTAATATTACATAATAGAGAATTTGCAATTGTTGGTCTTATTGAAGTAATTTCAAGCATTCTAAAACTAAAAAAGTATATGAAATTAATTGTTAATGAAACAATAAAGAGAAACGCAGATGCTGTTTTATTAATAGATTATCCTGATTTTAACTTAAGGCTTGCAAAAAAATTTAAAACTCTCAATATCCCTGTTTATTATTATATAAGCCCGACAGTCTGGGCATGGAGATACTCAAGGGTAAAGCAAATAAAAAAATATGTAGATCACCTATTTATCATATTCCCTTTCGAAATCGATATTTTTGAAAAAGAAAAAATCCCCTTTACTTACACAGGTCATCCACTCATTCCTTCAATAAATATCAGCGAAAAAAAGGAAATTTTCAGAAAGAAATTAAATGTTAAAGATAATGAACTGATAATTAGTTTATTGCCTGGAAGTAGAAAATCAGAAGTTGTATTCCTTTTACCTGAAATGTTAAAAGCTGTAAAATTGATAAAGGAAAAATTTGAAATTAAAGTTTTTATTCAAAGAGCTAATAGCATAGAAAAAAATCTTATATTAGATTTTCTTAAAAAATCAAAATCCAAATATGTTCAAATTATTGATCAAAAACAGGGATATAATTTAATTAATGCATCTGATATTGTGATAACAACATGCGGAACTTCAAATCTTGAAATAGCTATGATCGGTGTCCCATTTATATCTGTTTATCGGGTGAATAGGTTGTCCTATTTTTTAGGAAAAAGATTTGTAAAGATAAATCTCTACTCTATAGTTAATATTCTTGCTCAAAAAAAAATAATACCCGAACTAATACAAAAAAATTTCAAAACAAAAAATATAGTAAGAGAAACTCTTAATTTTTTAGAAAATGAAAATCTTAGATATAATACCTTAAATCAATTTAAAAAAATAAAAAATATAATAGAACAAGACAAAAATCCCCCGGAAATAATCTACAATAAAATCCATAAAGATTTATTAAAATTAAATGAGAAAAAGACTTGATAATATTTTTTATTTAATTTATTATTATTCTAAACAATAAAGGAGAAAAAATGGGAAAGGTAATTGGTATTGACCTTGGAACAACTCTTTCAGTTGCATCCTTTTATGAAAATAAAAACTTTGGAATAATCTTAAACCATGAAGGCGGAAGATTATTACCATCTATCGTTGCGTTTACAGAAAATAATGAAAGGTTGATCGGGGAACCAGCAAAGAGTCAACTTATAACAAATCCAGAGAATACAATACATTCTATTAAAAGATTAATGGGGAAAAATTTCTCTGAAATAAAGCCCTATTTACATGAATATAATTTCAAAATAGTAGAGGGTCCTGGAGACAGTATAAAAATGAAAATCGATAACACACTATTTTCTCCAGAGGAAATATCAGCAATGATCTTGCAAAAATTAAAAGAATCAGCGGAACAATTCCTAAATTGCTCAATAGAAGGAGCAATTATCACAGTGCCTGCTTATTTTAATGATTCGCAAAGACAGGCCACCAAAAATGCAGGATTAATTGCAGGCTTAAATGTACTAAGGATTATAAACGAGCCCACTGCTGCAGCATTAGCCTTCTCTCTAGATTTAAAAAAGAAATCAAATGTAGTTGTATATGATTTTGGAGGAGGAACATTGGATATTTCAATACTTGAAATTCAGAGTGATATTATAAAAGTTTTAGCAACTTCAGGTGATACAAATCTTGGAGGCAATGATTTAGATAGATTATTAACAAATTTAATTGTTAATGAAATCAACAATGAATACAACATAGATTTACATGATAATAAAATGGCTTTTCAAAGAATACTAGAAGCATCTGAAATCGTAAAAAAAGAGCTTTCTACCCTTGATTCCAGTGAGATAAATCTACCTTTTATTGCTAACTCAGCAGAGGGTCCTATTCATTTTTTTAAAAATATAACAAGAAAAGAATTTGAAAGTATTATAAAAGATAAAGTTGAAAAAAGCATAAATATTTGTGATCTTGCTCTAAAAAAGACTGAGTTACATCACGAAGAAATTGATGAAGTATTACTTGTAGGTGGTTCAACAAGAATTCCGCTTGTTCAAAGTAAGGTAAAAGAGTATTTTAAGAAAGAACTGAATAAAAAAATTAATCCAGATGAAATAATAGCAATTGGAGCTGCAATCCAGGGATCAATTATTAATGGTAAAACTAAAGATATTATACTACTTGATGTTACACCAATTTCACTTGGAGTTAAAACTATGGGTGGCTCTTTTACAAGAATTATAGACTCAAATACCACAATACCCACAAAGCGTACTCTGATTTTTACAACTGCTGAAGACAATCAATCTGAAGTTGAGATAGATATATTCCAGGGAGAAAGAGAAATTGCTGAAGAGAATAAATTGCTGGGTAAATTTACACTAAAAAATATTCCTCCTGCTCCAAAAGGCATACCAAGAATAGAAGTTACGTTTACTATAAATGTTAATGGTATTTTAAAGGTTAGTGCTATTGATCTTTCAACAAAAAATAAAAAGGAATTTTTTGTTTCTAACTCAGGGCTACTAGATAAAAATGAAATAAAAAAAATCAAAGAAAATGCTGAAACATTTAGACAAGCTGATTTAGAAAAAAAAGAATTAATTAAAATCAAAAATAATATATTAAAATATATATATTTAATAGAGCAATCTTTAAAAAAAAAGGAATTTGAACCTGAAAAAAAATTAGAAATCACCTCTTTAATAAAAAAAGCAAAAGTTATGCTTTCAAATGAAATCCCTGAAGAATTGAAACAAATAGAACTGAAATTGAAAGAAGTGAACGAAAAGTTAAAGGCATTAACTATAACCTTACATGAAACGGATGATACAAATAATGAAAATAAATAAAAGTAATAGGTCATCAGATACTTTATAATAAAAGACTATATTTAATATTTTCAATAAGATATGATATAATCTAGCTCTTTTGGAGACAAAAATGAAGAAATTTTACATTACCACTCCCATTTACTATGTAAATGATATGCCTCATATTGGTCATACATACACAACAATTATGGCTGATGTAATAAAAAGATACAAAAAGTTAAGAGGCTATGATGTATTTTTTCTCACTGGAACAGATGAGCATGGTCAAAAAATAGAAAAAAGTGCAAATAAACAGAATATTACCCCAAAAGAACTTGCAGATAGAGTAGTAAAAAGATTTAAAGAGTTATGGGAAATACTTAATATTGAATATGACAATTTTATAAGAACTACAGATAGTTATCATATGAAAGGAGTGCAAAAAATATTTAAGAAACTACAAAACAAAGGAGACATCTACCCCGGTGAATATAAGGGGCACTATTGTATATCCTGCGAAAGTTTTGTTTCAGACACAGCAAAAAACAGTGATAACGGAAATAAAATATGCCCTGATTGCGGTAAAACAACAGAAAAGGTCACTGAAAAATGTTACTTTTTCCGCTTATCTGCATACAGAGACAAATTGTTAAAATATTATGAAAAACATCCTGACTTTATATCTCCCAAAACCAGAATGAATGAAGTAACATCTTTTGTAAAGATGGGGCTTAATGACCTTAGTATTAGTCGTTCAACAGTTAAATGGGGTATCTCAGTGCCTGGAGACAGTGAACAAACCATATATGTCTGGTTTGATGCATTGACAAATTATATAACTGGAATCAACTATTATAAAGAAGACGAAATGTTTAAAAAATATTGGCCTGCAGACCTTCATATTATAGGAAAGGATATATTGAGATTTCATGCAGTATTCTGGCCTGCCTTTTTAATGGCTGCAGATATTGGATTACCAAAAAAAGAACTTGTTCATGGCTGGTGGTTAAAAGATGATAAAAAGATGTCCAAATCAACAGGCAATGTACTTGATCCAAAAATACTTTTAGAACATTTTAATCCAGATTCAATAAGGTATTTTTTAATGAGAGAAGCTTCAATCGGCTCAGATGGAAATTTTTCGCATCAAGGCTTTATTGATAGAATAAATACTGATCTAACCAATGATTGGGGCAACCTTATCTCAAGAACCGGTGGCATGATTGAAAAATATTTAAACAATGAGTTTAAACTTTCAGTAAAATATAGTAAACGAGAGGAACAAATAAAAAAGGAATATATTACACTTGAGAAAAATGTTCTTGAATCCTTTGATAATTATCAATATAACAAAGGCCTAAAAAAAATACTCGGTTTTATAAATTATCTAAATAAATATATCGTTGAAACCGAACCATGGAATTTAGCAAAATCAGAAGAAAACAGAGAAAAATTAAATGCTATTCTAAAAACTTTAGTAAGAGCAATTCTTAGTATTAACGCATTATTTTCACCTGTTATTCCTGAAACATCTGAAAAAATTAAAAAAATATTCAATTTTTCTGAATCAGGCTTCGGATGGAAAGATCCTGGAGAAATCTTTAAAATCAATAAAGTTGAACAATTATTTCCAAGGGTTTCAAATAAAGATTTTTTTAGCAATAAAAATGGAGAAAAGGAGAAAAAAATGGAAGACGAAAAAATAAGCGAAGATGAAGGATTGATAAACTTTGACTATTTCAAAAAAGTTGAAATGGTAGTTGCAAAAATAATTGATGTTAAAAAAGTAGAAAACACTGATAAATTATTAGAGTTAATTGTTGATGCTGGAACTGATAAAAGAACACTTGTTGCAGGGATCGCTCAATATTATAAAGTTGAGGACTTAAATAATAAAAAGATAATCATTGTTAAAAATCTTAAACCTATAAAATTAAGAGGCATCTTATCACAGGGAATGATACTTGCTGCATCTGATGCTAATGGAAGGCCGTATATACCTATTATTCCAGAAGAGACCCCAGTGGGGGCAATATTAAAATAAATAAAACAAATAGGTAAAAATATTTTTTACATGTTTTTGATCTTTTTTTTATATTTATATCTTAGATTCCCATTTATTTCTAATGCCTTTTTAATTGTAAAATTTCCCTGATCAATTAATCTGTTTTTTTGTTTTATATCTTTTTCAATCTTTGATTGTAAGTGATAAAGCATTCCTTTTACTGCAAAAGCTTTTGCCATTCTTGGGTTAATTGATATTGCCTTATCTGCATATTTTATTCCATCCAAAATTATGTGTTCTGACCTCTTTTTCAACTTTATCTGCCATTTACTTTGCCAAAAAAGAAATTCGGAATATTTATAATAGTTCATAGCATTTAAAGGATTAATTTTAATAGCCTTTTTGAAGTAATTTTTTGAAATCACAAAGCTTTTTTCAGGATCCTTTTTACATTTTATTTTCCATCTCGCTTCCATACAAGCAATAACTCCTGCTTGCTGATGTGCTATATCCAGAATTTGATCAATATTAGCCACTTTTTTATATAGAGATTTGCACACATTAAGAAATACAATTGGAGATCTGTCATGATCCAGCTCATATCTACTCTTTAAAATTAAACTTTCAATCCATAGCAAATAAACATCGGAATCATTTGGATTAATCTTTGCTGCTTTCTTTAAATTTTCTTCTGCTTTTTTTATCATATTAAAAGGTGATTTACCAATCAAATATCTATATTCTGCAAATCCAATATAAGAAGTTGCTAAACTAGAATATGGAGTTATAAGTTTCGGATTAAGCTTTATTGATTTTTCACAATACTTAATAGACTGATTAAAAGCATGTTTTGGATCTTTTCCTTCATCTAATAAAACATAACCTTTATTAAAATAAACACCACTAATTCCGCTATAAGCAAACGCATTATTTGGTTTTTTTTCAATCAATTTTTTATAAGCTTCTAATGCCTTATTAAGGCTATTATTTGGGTCTTTACCATGTGATCCTTCATATTCTGAAAGAGCTATAAGGGACAAACCGAGATTTCTATAAGCATATGCAATAGGATTTATTGAAATGGCTTTCCGATAAGATTTAATGGCTTTATTTATTGAATCTAAAGGGTCTTTGCCATGAGATTCTTCATACATTGATTTAAAATGATATATACCACCAAGATTACTATAAGCATAATAAAAGTCAGGATACAATTCAATTGCTTTCCGGAAACTCTCTTTTGCTTTATTAATAGAATTCATAGAATCTATACCTTTACTCATTTCATATTGAACAGTGTAAGCATAAACCACACCTAAACTTGAATAATACTTGGCATTATCCGGATCAATTTGAATAGCTTTTCTATAATTTCTCATTGCTTCTTTTAAAAAACTCGAGGGATTCTTTCCCTGCATCATTTCATAATATCCAAGGTATAAATAGGAATTACCTTTATTAAGCAGAGTTAAACCATTATTTGGATCGATTTTACTTGCCTTTTGAGCATTTTCAATTGCCTTTAAAAAATCCGCTTTAGGGTCCTGGCCATTTTCTAACTTATATTCCCCTAAAGAACCATATATATTGGCCTTAATTTCATAGGTTTCCGCAAGATCGCTGTCTGCAATCATTGACTTCTGCACTATAAGTAAAGCCTTTTCTATATATGGGGTTATATCTTCGCCTTTTTCATACAAAAGAATATCAATAACATTTGTCCATAGATTACATAAATTATTATATGACTGAGGATCACTCTCTCCAATATGTATAGCTTCTTTAAATGCTTCTTCTGCTTTTTTAAAATCATGCAAAGCTCCACTGATATCACCTTTATCTTTTTTATCAACACCCATTGTTTGATATGAATAGCCCTCAAGAAACTTTGCCTCATAAAGCCATGGAATAGAATAAAATGCAGAACGAGCTTTTTTGATTGCCACATTGAATTGTCTATCATTATATGCAATTAATGCTTCCAGATATTCTGGAGATTCTCCAATTAAACCTCTGCTCTTTTTTAGAAATTCAATTGCAGGTTTTAAATACTTTTCTTCAATCTTTTTTTTCTGATAACCTTTTAATGATTTCTCTGAAATCTTTTCAATCTTGCCATACTCTTTCTTATAAATTTTGGTAAGAGTCAATCCCATTGCATAAGCAACTTTTTGAGTTTTATAACCGCTATCCCAGGACCTTTTGAGATATTTAAGCGCATTATCATATTCACTTAATACAATGTACCCTCTACCAAGAGCATAATTTCCAGGCCCTATACCCAGATCCCCTACTTGTTTCGTCTGGTTCCTTATTTCTTCAATCTGACTTCTTACACGTTTCTCCTCAGGCCTTATATCATGTAAAGGAATAGTATGAGAAATGCGCATTGAACTCTCAATATTAACAACATTCTGACCAAATTTTTGTGCTATATCAGCAATTTTCCCCATTTTCCAGCGTGCGTGCAACTGCATACTGATTAATATAATTAATATTATAAAAACAATACTTCCAAGAGTAACAGCAATTTTATGCTTTTTTACCTTTTTCAGGATTTTATAAGTTATTGTTGAAGATCTTGCTAAAACCGGTTCTCCATCCAAATAAAACTGCAAATCTTCAGCAATAGCTTTTGCAGAATCATATCTTCTATGAGGTTCCTTTTCAAGACATTTCATCACAATATTCTCAAGATCAACAGGAATTCCCGGATTAATTTTTCGAATAGGTTCAGGGTCATCATTAACAACTTTTAAAAGTACTTTTAAAGGAGAATCACCCGTAAAAGCCCTTTCTCCTGTAAATAATTCATACATTGTTGAACCAATACAATATATATCTGATCTGCGGTTAATTATTTTTCTATCTCCACGCGCCTGCTCCGGAGACATATAATTTGGAGTCCCCACAACCATTCCACTCATAGTCATAGATGGAGATTCTATCTCACGTGCAAGACCAAAATCCATTACATAGGGTATCCATTCACCTTCAGGGCTTTGCTCTAACATTATATTTGAAGGTTTTATATCTCTATGTATTATACCTTTTCTATGGGCTTCATGAATTGCTCCAGCAACTGCTTTCATTATCAATACTTTTTGTTCCAGATTTATCCTGTTCTCAATTTCAAACAGAGATGGTCCATCAATATATTGCATTGCAATATAAGGCATATTATTATACTCTCCAACTTCATATATTCTACAAATATTTTCATGGGTTATCTGTCCCTGAGCCTGTGCTTCTTGTATAAA
>JAUWNT010000148.1 GCA_030612495.1 Candidatus Aminicenantota bacterium | reverse complement strand
GCTATATATAATTATAGAAAAAAGAAAAAAATATTGAATGGTTTTATTTCTGAAAATGCGTATAAAAGACTTGGATATAGAAGTGGTAAAGAGATTGATTTTTTTAAGACTTCATTAATTATTTTATCATTAATATTTTTTATAACTGCTCTTGCTGGACCTGAATGGGGTGAGAAGTACGAGCATATTGATATAAAAGGGATTGAAATGGTTTTTTTGATGGATACCTCGAGTTCAATGAATGCAGAAGATCTTAAACCAAATCGTCTTGAAATAGCCAAAAATTTGGTTATAAGTATTGTGGATAATCTTAAAACTGATTTTGTTAGTTTGATAAATTTTGCAGGTGTTGCATATGTACAGTGTCCATTGACAATTGATTATGAAGCATTTAAATTAATGACAGAAGCATCATTAATTAGCCCTGATGAGGAACAGGGCACTGACTTTTCAGTTGCTCTTAACCTTGCTTTAAATGCTTTTAAAAAATCTAAAGGAGCTACGAGGGTTGTAATTTTAATTACAGATGGAGAGGATCAGGAACACTCATGGATGAATATTATTTCTGAGTTTAAAAAACAGAAAATTATTATTTTTAGTGTTGGAGTAGGGGTTATGTCTGGAGCTCCAATACCTTTAAAAGATAAGGATGGAAAAGTTATTGGATGGAAGAAAGATAAAAAGGGAAACATAGTTAAGACAAAATTAGATGAAAAGCCTTTAATTCAAATTGCATCACAAACAGGTGGTCAATACTTTAGATTAGCAAGTGTATTATCAATAGATGTTTTTGTTAGGAGTTTGAAACGGTTTGAAAGATCAGTGATCAAGAAAAAGGTAAAATTAAAAAAGATTAAGCGTTTTGTATATCCATTATCAATTGGTATAATACTTCTTGTTCTGGAACTTTTATTAACTGAAAAAAAGATAAAATGGGTAAAAAAATAATTTTAATTTTTTTAGTACCTTTCTTATTGTACTGGCATTGGTTTGAACCTGCTGCAAAAAATAATCAAAAGGGTGTTAATGCATATAATGAAAAACAATACAAAAAGGCTTTAACACAATTCCTATCTGCAAAAGGTATTAAACCAGGTTTAGATGAATTAAAGAACAATACTGCTTCAACTTTATATCAGTTAAGAAAGTATAAAGAAGCTTTAGAGGAATTTTCAAAAATTGGACCTGATAAAACAAAGATTTGCAAATCTGATTTTTTCTATAATTTAGGAAATACTTTCTTCAAGTTGAATCAGTATGAAAAGGCACTTAAGAGTTACAAGAAGAGTCTGATTTTAGATTCAGGTGATATTAATGCAAAAAAAAATTATGAATTGACTCTAAAGAAAATTAATGAGAAAAAGAATAAAAAAAACAAAGACAAAAAGAAAAATAAAGATAACAAGGATAAAAACAAAAAAGAACAGGATAAAAAAAATAAAGAGAAATATAAGAATATTATGCAATACCTTAACCAGAATGAAAAAAAACAAATGAAAAAAAAGAAGCGTGTAATAGTTAGAGCTAAGAGAGAAAAAGATTGGTAAGATTAAGGATAGCTTTAATTCTTTTTCTGTTTTGTAAAATTCTATTTTGTGCTGATATTGAATTTAAAGCAAGTATTAATTCAGATAAAATTGGTATTGATGATGTATTAATTTATAAGATTATTTTTAAAGGTGTAGATAATCCTACACAGCCAGATATTTCATATATTTCTGATTTCAGGATAATCCAGACTTCAAAAAGTTCAGAATATCGTTTTATAAATGGTAAGTCTTCGTTTTATACAAATTTTGAATTTTATTTAAAGCCCTTAAAAATAGGACAATTAAAACTTCCTCCTGTTTCATATAAATACAAAGGTAAGGAATACAAGACCGAATCATTTGTTGTTGAAGTTGTAAAAGGGAGTACAAATCCTTATACATCTCCTCAAAGGAAAAGAAAATCGATTTTTGATTTTGATGATGATGATTCTTTTTCATCCCCATTTGATTATAATCGGAATAAGAGGAAACAGAGAATTGATATAAAATTGAAATCTTTTGTTTCAAAAAAGAATGTTGTTGTAGGTGAGCAGGTTATATATAAAATTCTACTTTATAGCCAGAATAGAATTGGTTCTATTACAATGCTTTCGAATCAGTCTTTTCCTGGATTCTGGCAGGAGTGGTATCCAGTTCCTCATTCGATTGATGGAGTAGTGAAGCAGATTGATGGTAAAATCTATCAGGTCTATGAAATAAGAAAGGCTGCTCTTTTCCCCACAAAAGCAGGTGTTTTATCTATACCTGCTTTAAAGTTTGAGTTAAGTATAAGTGACAATTCAATTTCTTTTTTTTCTTCTCAAAATAGAGTTTTTAGATTTGCTCCAGCAGTAAAAATAAATGTTAATAATGTGTCTGAAAAAGCGAAGAATTTACCTGTAGGTAATTTTACATTTAATGTTAGTTCTGATAAACATGAGATTGATATTAATGACATTTTAACTCTTAAATTAGAAATTAAAGGTGAGGGGAATATTAAAGTTTTAGATATTCCAGGGTTTGGAAGTAGTAATTATTTTAAGGCTTATACTTCAAAAATTACAAGAAGCTATGATTATACAAAAGATAAATTGATAGGTACGGTTTTTGCTGAAATTCCAGTATCTTTTAAAAAAAATGGTGTTATCTCTTTCCCAACTATAGAATTTAAATATTATGATCCTGTGAGAGAGAAAGTTGTTGTAAAAGGGAGTCATCCCATTATTGTAAAAGTTATTGGACAGAGGGAAAAGCAAGAGAGCATCTTAACTTTACCAAGTTCAGAGATTGTTAAAGAGGGTGAGGATATTGATTTTATAAAGAAGGTGAAGATTTACAATCGGGGAAAGTATTATTATAAATCAATACTTTTTAAGATTTTTTTTATAATACCATTTATTTTAAATATTTTATTTTTCATAAAAAAATTTGTTTTTGACAATGTAATCTCTAAAAGTAAAATTTTAAATAAGAAGAGAGTTATTAATAAGACAATTAAAAGACTAAAGACTGTAAACAGTTATGAAGAGGTTCACATAATTCTCGAGAATTATTTAAAAGAGAAATCAGGGTTTGGTTTGTCAGAAATTAATGTAGAAAACATTAGGAAATTGTTTAGAAAATCTAAAATTAATGATTATGATACTGGGATTTTTATAAGGATGAAATCTGAGTCTGAATCATCAAAGTTTTCTCCTCAAAAAAAATCAGAGTTTGAATTAAAAAGGGATCTTAAATCATTAATTGAAATTTTAAGAAGGGTTGATACCAAGTTAAAATGAGAGAAAAATTATTTATTCTTATCTTGTTCTTAATGTTAATAGTAGGTTTAGGGGCTCAATCATTTCAGGATAATTTTAATAAAGCTTCTCAGCTATATGAGGATGGGAATTTTAAAGAATCTCTTAAAATTTATCTTGGTATTGAGAAATACATAAAGAACTGGAAATTGTTTTATAATACTGGGAATTGCTATTTTAAACTCAACCAGTTTGTTGAAGCAAAGATATACTATTTAAGAAGTAAAAAGTTAAAGCCTTTTAATAATTCAATTAATAAGAATATTGAGATTGTAAATAGAAAATTTAAGGATAAGATCCAAAAGCCTAAACTTGACTTTTTTAATAAACTTCTATTAAGGATTGAATCGATTTTGTCTTTAAATTTCATTTCTATTATTTTATTAATATTGATTTTAATCTTAAATGTTTTTATTTTCATGTTACTTATAGATGGAAAGAATAAGGTGGTTGTTTACTTTATATCCTTTCTATTTATATTTACTATTTTAGTATCTTTTTATCATATTTACAGGGTAAGTAAACACAATTTAAAAGAGAGTGCTGTAATAATTAATAATAATGTTGAGTTGAGAAGTGGACCAGGAGATAATAATACGGTTCTTTTTAAGGTTAATCAAGGACTGGAAGTGAAGATAATAGAGAGGAGCAAAAATTGGCTTCAGGTTTCAGCATCATCACAGATTGCTGGGTGGATGAAAGAAAAAGAGCTTGAAAAGATTTAAAATGAAGTTATATCTAAGGAATAGATTCATTGATATTAAAGGGCCTGTTATTATGGGTATTTTAAATGTTACTCCTGATTCCTTTTCTGATGGTGGAAAATACATAAGGATTGATGATGCTTTAAAACGTGTTGAATCAATAGTAATGGAAGGCGCTGATATAGTAGATATTGGAGGGGAAAGCACAAGGCCTGGTGCAAAAAAAATTGGTATTGATGAAGAGATTGAGAGAGTTGTCCCCGTTATTGAGAGAGTGAAAAAAGAATTAGAAGTTCTTATTTCTATTGATACTTATAAGGAAAGGTTAGCAAGGCTTGCAGTTTTGGAAGCAGGTGCAGATATGGTTAATGATGTCTCTGCACTAAGATTTAGTGAAAATATGGCTTCTGTTATTGCAGACTTGAATGTTCCTGTTGTTTTAATGCATATGAAAGGAACTCCTGAGCATATGCAGGAAAATCCATTTTATGAGAATGTAATTAATGATATAAAAGAGTTTTTTTATGAGAGAATTGGATGGGCAATTTCAAAAGGTATAAAAAGAGAGAAGATCATTATTGATCCGGGCATAGGCTTTGGAAAGCGATTCGAAGATAATATACAAATAATAAAAAAATTAAGGGAATTTAAAGAGTTTGATCTACCTATACTAACAGGAGTTTCGAGAAAAACATTTCTTGGAGTGATTTCTGGAGAAAAGATACCAGAAAAGAGAGAAGCTGAAACAATAAC
>JAUWNT010000208.1 GCA_030612495.1 Candidatus Aminicenantota bacterium | reverse complement strand
TGTTATGGCAAGTGCTTCGACAATAGTCTATTATGAGCAAGTTACCTTTGATGAGAGGGAAGAAAAGATCAAAGTAGAGATTTGCTTCAGTTCCTCCACTAACATTGTGAAGGCAAGATTAGATTATTGGTGGGATAATGTTGTGCATACTTATCCATTTCCTAATGAAAGTTTGAACAAATCTGTGTTTAATGCAACAGTTTACTTCGATGATTCAATGGTACCAATAAATAAAATAATAAATTTTAGGTTTGCGGCGGAAGATGGAAAAGGAGAAAGAATAGAGCGATATTACCATTATTATCCCTCTCCCAACTGGGAAAAGATTCCTTGGGAGAAGACAGAAAGCGAAGATGTAATTTTGTACTATAAGCTACTCAAAGATGAGATTGCGAAGCAGATACTGGCAATTGCTGAGGATGCATATTTAGGCGTGTCACGTATATTGGAAAGAGAGCTGGACAGTAAGATTACCGTTATACTTTTCAATACATATGAGCAATTCTATTGTGAATCACTTTTTCTTCCATACGCATCTAATTACTGGGGTGGAATGTATATGGGAAATAATACAATATACATAAAATATGAACCAAAGTATGCATTGTTTCCGGTAAGTCTTAAACAGATAATCGCTCATGAGATGACCCACCTATTTCAGGATAAATTTAGAATGACTACTTCAGTATGGTCATGGTTTGACGATGTCATGGGTCAGTATGTTAGCTATAAAGTCGCCATTGGTGATGTTTTTATTAACGAGGGTAGAAAAAACCTTAATAAAGAGAGATTTGTTAAAAGTTTGTCAAGGGAGATTTGGTTTTATGATTTAAGTCTGAGCGTTCTGTTTTTTGATTACCTCTTTGACAAATATGATACAGAAGATATAAGCGAAGCAGTAACAGCATTTGTTAAAAGTGGCAATCTTAGAAATGAATATCTTCCAAAAGATTTTATTTCCTACGTATCATCGTTATTATCTACATCGCTTGACTTTCCTCTAAGTGAACTCGGTACCGTTCCTTTAGACGATATAGTGATATACGGTAGAATTCCTTCGCAGTATAACGAGTCGGGCGATAAGATAGTGGTTAGATTGTATCCTATTTATTTAAAAAATATAGATAATGATATTGGTATTGTTGATTTAGATAACATGAGCATAACCAATTTGACAAATAACCATTTATATGAGATCAGTCCCATGTGGTCGAAGGATGAAAAAAACTTATACTATGTTCTCAAAATCGGTTCTGAATACTCAGTAGCACAGATGAGGCTGGGGGGTAGAAATATAAAAAGACTTTACACTTGTGAGAACTTCATCTTTGATCTATCACTCTCACCAGATGGTGAAAAAATCATCTTCTCAAGTCTATATGATCTGTACCACTCAAGCCTGTGGATGTTAAACCTCAAAAATGGAACAATGAAGCAGATAACCTCTGGACAATACTTGGATACATCTCCCGTATTCTATACAGATAACGAGATACTCTTTATTTCAAACAGGATAGATGATGAGGGTAATATATTCAGAATGAAATTAGATGAGGACCAGCCACATCTTATCTCGGGCTCGACAAATTCTTATAAAATAATAAATACATCAGGTAGTAAATGCTTGTTTTATACTGTGAACAAATCCTATTCTTCAGGTAATTATTACGTAATTGATTTGGACAATGAAAGGGTAGAAAGATATTTTGATAAGGGTGGTTTAGATATATGGTTCCCATTACTCCGAGATGGGAAACTTCTATACTTTCGGGGGGAGAATCTGAAAAATCTTGTTCGTGAGGAAATCACACTGGATTAAAAAGAGGTGAACAGAAAATGGCTAATAATAACCATTTTTAAGAATCTCTTCGTTAATTACTAATATTATAAATTCAGTTTTTGGAGGGAATAAAAATATTTGAGAATGTTATTGTAAGAAAGCCACCGAAATCTTTAAAAAATGGGATTGCTTCTAATCCGGAATTTAAGAAACCTGATTATGAGAAAGCATTAATCCAGCATAATGATTATGTTAGAGCATTAAAAAAATGTGGAGTTAAAGTCTGTGTTTTAGAAGCCATTGAAAAGTATCCCGATTCTTGTTTTATTGAGGATGTAGCCGTTTGTACAAAAAAATTTGCGGCGATAACAAATCCGGGAGCATCGTCAAGAAAAGGTGAAGAAAAAGAAATAATAGAAGTAATTAAAAAATATTATAATGATATTGAATATATAAAAGAACCTGGAACTCTTGAAGGTGGAGATGTAATGATGGTAAAAGACCATTTTTATATCGGGCTTTCAAAGAGGACCAACAGAGAAGGGGCAGAACAATTAATAAAAGCTTTGGGAAAATATGGAATGTCCGGTTCGATTGTAGAAATTTCAGAGATGCTTCATTTAAAAAGTGGTTTAGCGTATTTAGAGGATAATGTTCTTCTTGTTACAGGTGAATTTGTAAATAATTTAGAATTTAAAAAGTTTAATAAAATAATGATTGATGAAGAAGAATCATATTCAGCTAATTGTATTAGGGTAAATGATTACGTGTTAGTTCCGGCAGGTTATCCTAAAACTAAAGAAAAAATTAAAGCTGCTGGTTTTAAAGTGATTGTAGTGGACACATCTGAATATAGAAAGGTTAATGGGGGTCTTAGTTGTTTGTCCTTGAGATTTTAAACTAAATATCTAAAGGCATAGTTATTATAAGACTTGTTGAAAAAAATTGTATGAAAATATCTTTAGTGGATGTCTCTTATTATTTGTTTATTTGTAAAATGGACTCAGGTTAATCTGGTCCCAACTGCGAGAACTAACTATATATCTTCAGTTTTATCCGTATAATTTATACCACTTCAAAAAAATTAAAAAATTTTCAAAAAAAAGAAGGATTTTTTAAACACCGTGTGGTATATTTAAAATAGTAAATTGGGTCACCCAGTGACCCAATCACTTTACAAAAAGAGGTAGATATGAAATTTAAAGAAATTGCTCCTGTCCGTTTATATGAAAGCGCAATAGAACAAATTATAGATTTAGTCAAAAGAAGCGAACTAAAACCCGGGGATAAACTTCCTCCGGAGAGAGAACTGGCTGAAAAATTATCTATCA
>JAUWNT010000256.1 GCA_030612495.1 Candidatus Aminicenantota bacterium | reverse complement strand
TATACTATTGCTTGCGAATCATTTCCTAAAAATATACAATAAAAAATACAAAAAAAATATCAATAAGATTTCAAATACTCTATTAAATATATTTAAAAATTACTCTTTCCCCGGAAATGTTAGAGAATTAATGAACATAATTAATAGCTCAATAATCATTGAAACAAGTAATGAGCTAAAAAAGGAATCCCTACCCCATTACTTTCTAGAAAACGCGTACACATCAAAGGACCTTTTTGATGATTATAATCTAAAAAGCCTTCAAGAAGTTGAAAAAGATCATATTAAAAAAATATTAACAACAACCAATATGAATAGAACAGCAGCAGCAAAAATATTGGGTATTTCAAGGGTTAACTTGATTTCAAAGATAAAAAAATACGAATTAGAATAAAACTGAATCTTTTTTTTCTACTATATTACTTTAAATCAGGATCAGGGAGCCTGAGTTCTGTAAGTATAGCACCAAAAGCAGATAATAATGCAAAAACAAACATACGCCACAAAAAAATTGCAGCAATATCAGTTGTAATAATTAAACCTCCATGCATAATTATAGTTGACTCAATTGTATATAAAAATCCAGCTATAATACCGCAAACAGAAGCAGATATAATTCTCTTTGATAATCTTGCTCCTCTACAACCCAGAGTCACACCTGCACCACAAATCATAGATATAAGAATTACAACCCACCAGATATCCATAAGTTCAGGCATTATTTTTATATAATTAAGATAGAAAAAATCAACAGCTCCAAAAATAATCGCACCCCCTACAGCATACAAATTTACATGCCAGTATCGAGGTTTTGTCAATGCTCTAATTTCAGATCTTTTTTGCATTCTTTGAGCAATTGTTAAAGGCCAATTATAAAACAAACAAAACACCCAGTGCTCAAGTAATGCTCCCCTTTCACCAAACACCGGTATAATATGTACTGCTTCTGTAGCCCAATGACCTGCCATAAATCTTGCCAATGCAGGATAGCGGTGTGTCATCTGAATCGGGAAAGCAAGATAACCTATATATTTGAAAAAACTTAAAAATATTGCAATATTATAGTCTTTGAAATTCCTCTCCCTAATAACAAGATACACAACATAAAAACCCCGTACCAGGGAGCCAGGTGAAATCGGAGTTATCTGAAACAATATCAAAATAGCTGCTACTGCAGCCATTGCCTCTGGACCACTCATCTCCGGATGCATCACTACATAGATCCAGCTCACTATAACTGATACAATCTGGGTTACAGGTAAAGTGCATACATGTACAGCAAGGCTCTTAAGATATTTTTGTATAAATGGCTCTTTAAGTTGTGAACGTATGACTTTTGCATCTTCATCATTAAGTATATGTTTTTTTTCTCCCTCGGAGATCATATCACGCAGCCATTGTTCTCTCATTTCTGAATTGAAATATAGCTTTATAGGCCTGACTATAATATGATTCAACCTCTCTTTTATATATTCCCAACTCGTAAAAATTTTATGTAATCCAGGAGGAAATATTGATAAGGGAAAATGAATAAAAAATCTCCACAAAGATCCTGTAACTTTTCTTGCACAATTAGTATCAACTCTGCCAGCTCTATGCCAGAGAATAACTTTTTCAATCATCTTTCCATGAGTTGCTCTCTTTAAATAGCTCCAGCTTGTTAACATACCCCAATAGTGTTTTCTCCAATCTGCTCTGCCAAAAATCTTTTTTAAAAATGTGCCAAAAACAGGTATAACTCCAAAAATCAGGAATAAAGCCATAAAAGCTTTACTTTTATCCAACTTTTGTTCAGCCTTTTTATCAATAAGATTACGAATTCTCCAGCCAATTTTTGAGCTATTAAATATTGTTGACCACAACTTTCTGCTGTAAAAAAGTCGAATATGATTATGTGTAAT
>JAUWNT010000123.1 GCA_030612495.1 Candidatus Aminicenantota bacterium | reverse complement strand
TTAATAACAGTAATTCTGACATTAATGCTCTTTCCAAGATTTTTCACAAAACCATCCAGGTTCGAAGGTTCTTCCTCAATTACATTTTGAATACTTGATCTCATTGCCATTGCAATACGAAAAAGAGCATCAGACATACGCTCAATATGCCATTTCTCAATTACTCTAAGAGAGAATAAAACAATAAAAAGTGTAACAAGCACTATTATAAGCAGATATCCCCAAAAGGTCTTAAAAAAAATGGTTCGTTTCATCTTCATATGTTCATGGTTCCAGTTTATACCCCACTCCCCTCACATTTTTAACCCATTTACCTACTTCTCCGAGTTTATCTCGCAAATTTTTAATATGTACATCAATAGTCCTATCAATTACAAATTTGTCATCTCCCCATAAATGAGTTAACAATTTTTCCCTTGAGAAAACCCATCCAGGCTTCTCAGCTAATACATTTAATATAATAAATTCTGTTTTTGTTAGATTCGTCTTCCTGTTTTTTACATATACTTCATGCCTATTTAAATCAATAACCAATATATCACCAATCCTAACTTCCTTTGACTCCTTTGGCTCAGGAGGCTTCTTTCTTCTTAATACTGCCCTTATTCTAGCAACCAATTCTTTTGGAGAAAATGGTTTTACCACGTAATCATCCGCACCAAATTCCAATCCAAGCACAATATCCGTTTCATCACCTTTAGCTGTTAAAATCAAGACTGGGATATCTTTCCAACCGGGATTCCGTTTCAACATTTTGCACACTTCCAGACCATCAAAATCAGGAAGCATTAAATCCAATAATATCAAATCCGGTGTCCTTTGCTTTAGAAAATCAAAAAAAGGCTGAGCCTTAAGAAATGTTTCTACCTGAAAATTGGACTTTTTAAGGTTAACAGAAATTAGTTCAAGTATATCTGGCTCATCATCCACAACTGCAATTAAGGGCTTTTTAAAATTTAATAACAGACTGTTTTTTTTATCCTTCATTATACATTACCTACCAAAATAATTATTTAAAGTCAATTCTATACTATTCAGGAACCTTTTAATTACAAATTTATTCGTTTTGATCTGTACTCCTTCCATGTCGAACGATTTCCCCTTTAGTTAAATAAATAAGATCTTCAGCAATATTTGTGGCCAGGTCTGCAACTCTTTCAAGATGCCTGGAAATATGTATGTTCTGAATTAAAAATTCAGCATTTTCATGGTCCTTTTTTATCTCCTTCAATACTTCCTTGCATATCTGCTTATCAATTTCATCCACTCTGTCATCTTCTTCTAAAACCTCAAATGCTTTACTTGAATCCAGATGAACCAGGGAATCCAGGCTCTTCCGCAACATATTCTTAACATTCTCAAACATAAAATTAAAATCAAAATATTTTATTGGCCTAGGATTTGTAATTAGAATAATAGCATGCTCTGCAATATCCATTGCAAGGTCTCCAATACGCTCTAAGTCATTGTTAATTTTAAGTGCTGCAATAATATACCTTAAGTCTATGGCTACTGGTTGATGCAAGGCCAATATTTTTAGACATTCTTCTTCAATATCAATCTCTTTCTGATCAATTTCCTCATCTGTTTCTATAACATTTTTAGCCATCTCTTCATCTCTTTTTTCAAGAGATTTTACAGCCATTTCTATGCTCTCCTCAACCCTTGAGCTCAGTGCAATTAACTGCCTCATAAGGTTCTGTATGGCTCTTTGTAAATGCCTCCCCATTTATTTTTCCTCCTTAAAAATCATCCGAATCTTCCTGTAATATATTCTTCTGTTTTTTTCTCTTTTGGAGTTGTGAATAATTCAGATGTAGGTGCAAATTCAATCAAAACACCTTCATAAAAAAATGCTGTATAATCTGAAACCC
Source organism: Candidatus Aminicenantota bacterium (assembly GCA_030612495.1). Classification (GTDB taxonomy): domain Bacteria; phylum Acidobacteriota; class Aminicenantia; order UBA2199; family UBA2199; genus JAUWNT01. The sequence continues at coordinate 4,248 of JAUWNT010000123.1, read as the reverse complement.
TTGCTGCCTGCTGCATATTGTGTGTCACAATAATGATAGTATAATTACCCCTCAATTCTCCTATCAAATCCTCAATCAAGCCAGTTGCTCTGGGATCCAGAGCAGATGTGGGCTCATCCATTAAAAGAATTTCAGGATCAACTGCAAGAGCCCTTGCAATACATAATCGCTGTTGCTGTCCTCCGGAAAGAGACAAAGCATTATTATTTAATCTCTCTTTTACTTCATCCCAAAGAGCAGCTCTATTTAGACTCCTCTTTACAGTTTCATATAACTCACTTTTTCTTTTGGATGTATGGAGTTTTGGACCATATGCTACATTATCGAAAATAGATTTGGGAAAAGGATTGGGCTTTTGAAAAACCATACCCACACGTTTTCTAAGCAAAACAGGATCAGCATACTGCCCATAAATTTCTTCATCATCAAAAAATATTTTCCCCTTTATATAACAGCCCATGATCAGATCATTCATACGATTTATTGCCCTTAAAAAAGTGCTTTTCCCACACCCACTTGGCCCAATAATGGCTGTTACTTTCTTCTCAGGAATCTTGATATGGACCTGCTTAATCGCTTCATTTGAGCCATAAAAAACAGAAAAATCTTTAGAATAGATATGAGGTTTTCCCCAATCCATAAAATTGCTGGTTTTTTTCAATTGATTATCAGAAAGTTGTATCTTCTTTTGATTCATTTTAGCCTTTTTACTCCCTCAACTTTTTTGAAATCCTCGCTCTCATAATAATAGCACCCATATTTAGTACAAGAACGAGCATTACTAAAGTAAATACCATACCAAATTGAATATGACGAATCTGCTCCACTGCTTTATGTTCAGTAACAAGATTGTATATATTCCATGGCAAAGCAGGTGTAGGCTGAGTTAAAGTCTGGACCAATTTCAGGGGCTTGCCCATACTTACAGCAGCAGTAAATATAATTGGTGCAGTCTCTCCAGCTGCCCTTCCCATACTTATAACAATTCCTGTTAATACTCCAGGCAAAGCAGCTGGCAAGATCACTGTTAATACAGTATGAATTTTACTGGCACCCAGACTAAATGCAGCCTCTTTATATGTCTTAGGTACTGCAATAATCGCTTCCTCAGATGCACGTATGATAGTGGGCAAAACAAGGAGTGCTAATGTAAGAGAACCTGCTAACACACTCTTGCTATCTGACACTTTTACAGTATTTATAAAAAAAGCCAGACCAAAAAGCCCGAAAACAATACTTGGAACACCTGCCAAAGTACTTATAAAAGTTCTCAGTAAACTTACAACCTTACCCTCTCTAGCAAATTCCGTAAGATATATAGCAGAAATAATCCCAATTGGAATTGCAAATAACATAGTACCAAGAACAAGATACAATGTTCCCAACACTTCTGCCCAGATACCCCCAAAAAAGTGAGCATCAAATGACTTATCTGTAAGGAAACGCCAGTAAAATGTCAACTTCGGTAGCATCATCTGTTTCAGGTTTTCTTCAATATAAGGAAATAATTTTTCCAGAGTAGTACCCTCAAATTCTAATTTCCTTGCCACCAATACCTTCTTCCCCATTTTATCAGGATTGGAATAATCCCATTTTTCAACATTTAACACCTGATTAAGTATTACCTTTGTTCTATCCCAGCGTGTTGCACCAAATTGATCTCTCAGTAATACTGGTCTCGGTTCACCAGGAAATGGCCCTATCAATTTCTTTACCAATTCTTTTAATTCGTCTTTTTTTCGTTCATATTTATAGCTATCTGGAATCTCATTGTTTTTTATCTTCTTTTCAAAATCAGTAATCAAATCATATACAAATTTCCTTGCTTCTATGGTTTTTTTGACCTCTTCATCCAACTTTTGCTTTTTTCCACGCCCAAACTTTTCATAATTGAACTTCCTGAACTCTATAGTCCCCTTAAATACAAATGCACCCATACCTTTCACAAAAATAGGTGCCAATACAACAATTAATGAAACAAATAACAAAAAAATAGAAACTAACCCAATACCAGTAAATGATCTATCAAAAACTTTACGAGTTTGAAGTTTCACGATTTAAATTCCCATTTTCTTTTTAGACCTGGCAACAAACCATTCACTTATCAAATTGCTTATAAAAGAAATTACTAATAAAAGTAGAGCCATAGCAAATAAAACATGATACCTTGCAGAACCTGTAACATGATCAGCTTCACCCATATCTCCAGCAATTGTAGCTGTTAATGTGCGAATCGGCTCGAAGATATTGTACCATGGTTGTGGTATCTGCGCTGCATTTCCTGAAGCCATCCATACAACCATAGTTTCTCCAACTGCTCTCATGATTCCCAGGATAATTCCAGTAATAATGCCTGACTTTGCTGATGGTACTACTACCTTAAGGATAGTCTCAGTACGAGTGGCGCCAAGTGCATAACTTCCTTGCCTAAGTTCCTTTCCAACTGCCTGTAATGCGTCTTCTGACACACTGACAATTGTTGGTAAGATCATTATTGCCAGAATAACAGAAACATTCAAAATATTGGTTCCACTGTTTATTGTAATGCTGTCAAAAATTGTATATACTTTATATAGACTAAAAATAATAATGCATTCAAGCAAAATAAAAATTAATGTTCTTAAAGCAACAGTAGTTTTCTTAAATATTTTATCCGCCAGAATATCACTAACCAGATAAGCAATAATCGAATTGAGAGGAAGTCCCAAAAGCCAGACCCCCACACCCAGCAAATGCCCCCCACTCCTTTGCAAAATTGGCGCAAATACAACCAGAGCAAAAAAGCCAAAAGCTACAGAAGGTATAGCTGCAATAACCTCAATCACTGGTTTAACTATCTGCCTTACAGAAAAAGATAGTATATCACTTAAACAAATTGCTGATAAGACGGCAAAAGGAACTGCTATAAGAGCAGCCAGAAGAGTTACTATAATACTTCCATAAATAATAGACAAAGCTCCAAATTCTGGCTGTGATGCAGAAGGATACCATTGAATACTTGTAAAAAATTCTTTAAATCCACGCAAATTAAAAAAGGGTAAAGCCTCTTTAGCAATAAAGAATATGATAAATGCTACAGCAATTGTAGAGACAGATGCAATTATAAATAAAAATCCATGGGTTGAAAAAGAGACCAGGCGTCTAAGACGACTGGTCTCTTTGCTAACAATAATACTCTTTTTAATTTGTGTTTTCACTCTTTAATATAAAAAATTAATATTTGGTTAAAGGCACAAAACCAATTCCCTTAATGATTTCCTGACCCTTTTTTGTTAAATAAAGAGTTACGAACTGATACATGTGGCTACCCATTTTAGGATAACCATTTGTGAACATGAACAAAGGCCTTGCAATAGGATACTTTCCTATAGAAATCGTTCTTAGTGTAGGATAGACTTTGTTGACTTTCAATCCTTTAACGCTTCTGTCCAGGAATCCAAGCCCAACATAACCAATAGCTGTTGAAGTGTTTTGAACTCTGCCTCTGACAGCTCCATTGCTACCTACATATTCACAGTTTTGTACAATTTTCTGCTTTTTCATAACTAATTTGTGGAAAGTCTCGTAGGTTCCACTATTAGTATCACGACTGATCATAACAATCTTCTTGTTGGGTCCTCCCAGCTCTTTCCAGCTCCTGATTTTCCCTTTGTAAATATCCCGAATCTGGTCAATTGTTATATTTTCCACTGGATTAGAAGGATGCACAATTATGGCTATCCCATCCAATGCCACAACATGAGCAACTGGAAATATACCCTTTCCAACTGCAGCTTTAAATTCCTTATCTTTCATGAACCTGGACATATCAGCAATATCACATGTACCATTTATCAAACTTTTGGCACCATTACCGCTACCTGATTCACTCACCAAAATATCCACATCTTTGTTTACACTCATATAATACTCAGCAAAAGCTTTTGCAATTGGGCCAACAGTAGTTGAGCCATCAATAACAATCTTCTCTTCAGCATTCAAAGATGGAACATTAAACACAAGAAACAAAGAAACAAACAATCCAATCAAAAATTTCATTTAACCCTCCTTTTTTATACTGGAATTATATTCCAGTCTTAAATGAGAGTATCAATCCTTTATGTTAATTGAGTATAAAATAAATGTTAATTTTGTGTTAATAAATCAATTGGTAAATCAATTGGGGTCAGGTCTTCATTCTTCACACAAGAATATTGGATTAATATGATGAAAAGAATCAATCAGTGAGTAAGTTATTTATGATATATA
>JAUWNT010000247.1 GCA_030612495.1 Candidatus Aminicenantota bacterium | reverse complement strand
TTCCAGAACATCTTTACCTGAAGAAATCCCTCCAATTCCTATAACAGGAATATGAACGCTTTGAACAACCTCCCATACTAATTTTAGAGCAAGGGGTTTTATAGCTGGTCCTGAGAGTCCAGCAAAAAGATTTTTGAAAACCGGTTTTTTTGAATCCAAATCAACTGCAATGCCAAGAAAAGTGTTTACAAGAGAAATGCAGTCTGCTCCTCCTTCTTCTGCTGATATTGCTATTGAGGATATATCATTGACATTTGGAGAGAGTTTTACAATTAAAGGTTTGCTTGTGTTATGTTTTATTTGATTAACTAATTTATATGTGTGTTTTTCATCTTGAGCTGGGCATTTCCCACCCCTTTTTATATTTGGACACGAAATGTTTAATTCCAGCAGTGTTACATCATCCATTTTATCAAAGATTTTAGCTACTTCAATATAATCTTCATCTGTATCACCACACACATTGATAATAATCGGAGTCTTGGTTAATTTATGGATTCTTTTTACGATTTTTAGTAATTCTTTTGCTCCGGGACCTGGAAGACCGATTGAATTTAAAAGACCGGAAGCAGTTTCATGTATTCTTGGTGTAGGATTTCCAGGTTTTGGATCTTTATAGATTCCTTTTAGAACAAATGCACCAAGTGTATCAAGGTTAAAGAAATCTTGAAATTCTTCACCATAACCAAAAGTTCCAGATGCAGTTATAACGGGATTTTTTAATTTTATAAATCCCAAATCAGAAGAAAGATCTACCACTTAATATCCTCCATTTTAAATATAGGTCCATCAATACAAACTTGTTTATAATTATTATCTTTTGTTTTTATTACGCAACTGTGACATATACCAAAACCACACCCCATTAAGGCTTCCATAGAAATGTAGTTCTCAGTTCCAATATTCTCTATTTTTTTTACAAGAGTTTTAAACATAGATTCAGGTCCGCATGATATGGTTATATCAACATTATTGTTATTTATAATCTTTTTAACATCAGATGTTACAAATCCCTTTTTTCCTACACTCCCATCATCAGTGTATAGTAAAAGTTTTTTTAATTTCATAGATTTGATCTCTTCGTAAAGGTTCAAATCTTTTTCAGATTTTGCTCCATATGCTAAGAAGATATCATTGTGTTGGGAATAAGTATGAATTGAATAGAAAATTGGGACAATTCCCCTTCCTCCTGCGATCATTAATATTTTTTTGTTTTTAAATTCAGGTAATGAATTCCCAAGTGGTCCTAAAATAGAAATTTTATCATTCTTTTTGAAATTTGATAGTAATTTAGTACCTTTTCCAACAACCTCAAAATATAGCCAGATAAATGGAGGTTCAGATTTTAATATACCAAAAGGCCTTTTTAATAGAGGATCAAAAGTATCTGATACTTTAACCATTACAAAATTGCCTGGTTTTGAGTTTTTTGAGATATATTCAGATTCGATTTTCATAAGAGAGTAATTTTCGTTTATTTTTTTATTTTTTTTTACAAAACATCTCTCTTCTTTCATTATATTTTTATGTTACTTATATTTTATACAATTCAAGCAAAAGATATTGTACCCGACCAATTAAAAATTGTAAAATCTTTTTCAAAAAAAACAAATTATATAAGAAGTTTAAAATTTAATTTATTTTTGGTAAAATTAGAATGAATTTGAAAGGGAGAAATGTTTATGGAAGATTTTTCAGGCTGGGAGCGATACAAAGTTGTTGAAAAAATTGGAGAAGGGGGTATGGGTAAAGTTTATAAAGCCTTTGATCCTCACCTGAAACGGTATGTAGCTTTAAAGTTTGTAAAAGACGATTCTGACAATGTGATAAAGCGCTTTATACAAGAAGCACAGGCTCAGGGACAGATAACCCATGAAAATATTTGTAGAATATATGAAGTTGGAGAGTATAATAATATGCCTTATATTGCAATGCAATATATTGATGGACCATCTCTGTTTGAAATTGAGAACAGG
>JAUWNT010000242.1 GCA_030612495.1 Candidatus Aminicenantota bacterium | reverse complement strand
TGGTTAGTATTTCCAGATTGGCTTTTGTTTTTTTTGAAATGATTTCCTGAGGCATAAAATTTTTTCTCTCTTCAGATTAAAAATTAATTGCCAGTAATTGGCACTTTTGGGAGAAAGATTCTTAGAATTGAAAAGAACATTTTTTATCTGAGCGATATCAAAGTTGTCTCTCATCCACCTTACTGCTTTTTCATCCCCTTCTTCTAAAATTCTATCAATAATAAATGAGCCATATATTTCTTTATCTAATTTAGAAAAATCTACATCCCAAAAATATTTTTTTAGAAATTGAGGAAGTGTTTTCATATAATTATTTTACCAGATTAGCAACCAAAACAAAAGAAACTACTGAACCGTCCTCTTGACATCCCCCAATAAAACCTGCTTAAATTTGTACTTTTGCCTAATGTTTGCTTTATACGAGGTTCTTTAAGTTCATTTCTTCTTTGCAATAAATAAGAGGTGATTCCCTACTCCTAACAATTCAGGTTTTGTACAAATTTCCATTTCTATTTTTTCCAACTTTGCCCACTTTTTCTTATCATAGAATTGTTTTTTATCTACAGTATCGCTAATTGTTGGTGTCGAGGCAATCTCTAATACTTTACAACCATTTTTTTCTAAAAGTTATCTCATCTCACCAATTGAATAAACATGTGTCCTTGGGCCCATACCACAATATGTTTCATGAGTCTTGTTTATTTTGATTGCTTCATTCAAATTCCCCTCTGCTAAATATAATCTCATGAATCCATATTTAGAATCACAACCAATGACAAGGATTGAGCCTCTTTTTGCAACTCTGACTAATTCTTTCATTGCTTTAAATCTATTATCAAGAACGTAAGAAATTGCATCACCAACACATACAATAAAACTAAATTGCCCCTCTTTAAACTGTTCTAAATTACTGATATCTCCCTCAAATAAATCTATGTTATTCGATAATCTTACTTTTTTGATGTTGTTTTCAGCGTGTTTAAGAATATTTGTGGAAATATCAAGAAGAGTAACGTGCTTACATCTCTTAGCCATCATAATAGCATTTATGCCTGTCCCACCACCGGCATCTAAAACAACATCAGATTTTTTAAGATATTTTTTAATAAATTCTCTTGGGATTTCAGTTCTTAACGTTAGTTTCTTTTCTTGTCTATCTTCTTCATCAGCAATTTCATCATAAGCTTTTTTGATTTTTTTAGGATTATAAATCACGAAAACCTCCTTTTGTTCCTCTTGTTTATCTTACCAATAGCCTTCTTTGTCAAGGAGACGGTTGACGGGAACAAGCTCTGCGGAAGCGGAGGCGGGAATGGCATAGGGAGGAATTCTTAATAAGCTGACTTATAAACAATCAGATAATACATCTCCAGTACTTTCTTTTCATTCCTTTTCCTGGCGTTTCAAATTTGGACCACTTGTACCCCTTATTAACAAGAAATTGATGTCTCTCATTATCCAAATCATCGTTCCCAGGACAATATATAACTATACCGCCCTTCTTTGTAACCCTCTCCATTTCCTTATACTCCGCTTCTTTGTTATCTCCAAACACATAGCCTCCCATAACTATATCTGCAAAATTATCTTGAAAAGGAATATCTGTTATCAAACCATCAACAGGGAACACATTTCTTATCCCCTTTTTCTTCGCTTTTTGTTTCAAATAAAAGCGCAGATTAGCAACTGGCTCTACGGCATAGACCGCCTGGGCCTTTAGTGCAGACATAAAAGTTATTTTTCCTGTCCCGGCACCAACATCTATAATAATTTTTCCATTAAAGTCAACTATCGATGTTAATTCAGATGAATCCCATTGAAGAAAAGGTTGAGCATCGTATATTGATGGATCTATCACATAGGTCAAAAGATCATTGATTGAATTCAAGATTGTCTGTTCTGCCTTGTGTATATCATTTTTATTACATTTCCCAGTGTCCAAAAAAACAATTTTATCTAACCAATTTCTTATCTCTGGACATTTATTTCTCAAAAACCATTCTACTATTGGATTAGCTCCTAAAGCGATAGCAAGCTCTTTTTCTGGAAGCCATCCTGGAAACCAGCTAATTTGTATAGATTCAAGAAGCAATAAGCTATTAAA
>JAUWNT010000239.1 GCA_030612495.1 Candidatus Aminicenantota bacterium | reverse complement strand
TAAACGATGTATTCTGAGAGTATCATATGTGTCAGCAATTCTTGCTATTCTACCTTCAATAGGAATTTTATCTCCTTTTAAATTGTTTGGGTAGCCACTTCCATCCCAGTTTTCATGGTGTGTAAGTGCAATGTTTTTTGCAATTTTAAATCTTGAATAGTTTCCTAATATGTTTGCACCATATATGGGATGTTTTTTTATTGTTTTCCATTCATCATAAGTAAGTTCACTCGTTTTTCTTAAAATTTTTGAGGGTACATAAATCATCCCTACATCATGCATTTGAGCTTGTATATTAATTGACTTTATGAAAATGTCCGACATTTTCAGATTTCTTGCTATTGCAGCACAATATTCGCCGACCCTTAAAACATGATTGCCACTATCTAAATCATTTGCTTCTGATGCCCTTATAAGTATTCGGACTGTATTTTTTATGGTTTCTTCAGTCTCTTTTATCTGATTTGAAAGTGATTTCAGGAATAAGCTCTGGAGTACAAATATGTTTAAGGTTGAAGTATCATAGTTTGTAACTTCTCTACCGTAATTAACTGCAAAAAGACAAAATTCAGTACTTATATAGGCAATAAAATTTGAGAGCTTTATAGGTATAGCAGACTTCAAGATTTTTATAGATGAATTAAATTCAGATTTTTCAAAATCAGACTCATTACAATAGTAGATTTTTGGACTCTCTTTAGGAGGAATTTTAATGCTATTCTGAATGTCACGTTCAAGCTTTGTTTTATATAATTCTTTGAATGTGGATTCATATTTATACCACAACCAATTATTTGTTTCATCAATTCTGCCAACAATGATTATTTTTGGTTTATCAGTTCTATCAGCAGTTTGCCTTATAACTTGATTTATAATTTTGTTAATAGTAGATTCAAAGTCGAATTCTATGGGATTAAAAGAATTAATAATATCCTTACCAAAGGATGTTAAGCTGGAAATACTATCATATCCTTGATTGAGGTTATCTCTAAGATCTTTTTTTTCCAGTAGTATCTTTACTTTGTTCAGGAGTTCATTCCTCTTAACTGGTTTTATTATAAAGTCTTCAGCTCCTGCATCAGTTCCCTTAATTCTATCTTGTTTTGATTCTAAACCTGTAATCATAATGACAGGAATATTTTTATGTATTTTATTTTTTTTTATCTCTCTGCATACTTCAAACCCATAAATATCAGGCATTAGTATATCCAGGAGTACAAGATCTATCTTTTGGCTGTTAATCTTTTCAAGTGCTTGTTTTCCATTTTTTGCCTGTATAACCTCATAATTATTTATTGATAGAATCTCGTTCAGTAATTTAAGATCTAAAGGATTATCATCAACACAGAGTATTTTTGGTTTTAATTTAATTGTAAAATCCCCCTTTTTTTATCTTTAATTAACATTATAAAATATATAATTAATATTAATAAATTAAAATAATTATGTCAATTGCATAAATTAAATTATTATATTTTTTTTATTATTCAGTCCAGACTTTCATTAAATTTACTATTACTTCAGCTGCTTTTTGCATATCTTCTAATGTAACCCACTCATATTTTGAATGAAAATTTGAGCCTCCAGTGAATAAATTAGGTGTGGGCAATCCCATAAAGCTTAATCTTGCTCCATCAGTTCCACCCCTGATTATATTCTTTATTGGTTTTGTGTTTGACATTTCTATTGCCTTAACAGCTTTGCTCAGGATTTCTGGGTATTTATTGAGAATTAACTTCATGTTTCTGTAAGATTCAGTAACTTTGAAATCAATCTTTGCTTTAGGATATTTTATATATATTTGGTTCACAATCTTTTTTATAAACTCTTCTTTACTTTTCAACCCTTTTTCTTCGAAATCTCTTATAAGAATTTTTATGGTTGATTCTTCAGTATTTCCTGAAATGTTATACGGATGTATGTAACCATCTCTTTTTTCAGTGGTTTCTGGAGACATTTTATCTTTTGGGAATTGCTCTATTATTTCAGCTGCTATTTTTATTGCATTTACCAGTTTCCCCTTTGCATATCCAGGATGTACATTAACACCATATATCTTAATTTCAACAGAATCAGCACAGAAGGTTTCATCCTCTATCTCCCCTAATTTCTCTCCATCTACTGTATATGCATAATCTGCTTTAATCTCTTCTACTGTTATA
>JAUWNT010000234.1 GCA_030612495.1 Candidatus Aminicenantota bacterium | reverse complement strand
GATATCCTCCATCTATTCCAGAGATTCAAGAAAATTTTTCTTTTAAATCTCCTAATGCTGTTCAAGATCATCTTGGAGCACTCGAGCGAAAAGGTTACATTTCTCGCCGTGCACATAAAGCAAGAGGTATTGAAGTTTTAGGTCATGCTGCGTCAAAGGAAAATAATAAAAATAATGCAATCGAAATACCTATAGTAGGAGAGATCTCAGCAGGCAAACCAATTCTTGCTCAGGAAAATATAGAAGGAACTATCGTTATTGATAAATCAATCGTAAAAAAGTCTAACGGAATTTTTGCTCTAAGAGTTAAAGGTGACAGTATGATTAATGCTGGTATTCTAAATGGAGATTATGTAATAGCTTCTCAACAACAAGATGCTGATCAAGGTGATATAGTAGTTGCACTCATTGAAGATGAAGCAACAGTGAAAAGATTCTATAAAGAAAAAAATAGAATAAGGCTGCAACCCGAAAATGATACAATGGAACCAATAATTATTAAACCCAATGAAAATAATGTTAGAATAATTGGTAAAATAAAAGGTGTAATAAGGAAAATTTAAAAGAGGAAATATATATGAGATATGGCTGTCCGACCAGATTGCTCGATTTTTTGTGATCTCTTTTCCGAAACAACTGCAGGAGTAGTATCCCATTTAGATGTTCTATTTTAAAAAAAGAAAGGTAAATAAAAAAACATGAAAACCCATCACAAAGTAATTTTTGGCAATTGTATGAGTATGGAAGAAATTTCCGATCAAAGCATTCATTTAATGGTCACATCTCCACCTTACTTTAATTCACCTTTTGATTATCAAGGATTATTTAAAAATTACGGACAATTTTTAGGTGTATTGAGAAAATTTGCAAGAGAAACATATAGAGTTTTACAAGATGGTAGAATTGCTGCAGTTAATATTGATGATATGTTAGTTAATGGCACGAAATATCCAATAATTGCTGATACAATTAAAGTATTTCAGGAAGCTGGTTTTCGATATAGAGATAAAATAACCTGGAAAAAACCAGACGGTTATCTACGTATCAGTCGAAGGAGTGGGGTTTTACTGCAAAATCCTTATCCCATGTATTTTTATCCAGACAATCTACTAGAAAGTATCATTATTTTCCAAAAAGGTAAATTTAATTATCGTTCAATTCCTCAAAATATACGAGAACTATCTATAATTGACAAGAAAAAATTTCAACAAAATAAATGGTATATGACTCTATGGGAAATGACAAATGTTTTGCCAGGTTCTCCCCTTGAAAAAGACATTGCTGCTTTTCCCGAGGAACTTCCTTACAGACTTATCAAGTTATTTTCTTATGTTGGTGAAACTGTTTTGGATCCATTTCTTGGAAGTGGTACAACTATGAAAGTGGCTCGTAAACTAAAAAGGAATTCAGTCGGATTTGAAATTATTCGAGATTTAGAAAAAACAATACGAATAAAAACAGGATTTAACGGTAAAAACGATTTTCCTAACCAAGAAGATAAATTTGAAATATCTGAAAGAGATGAAGGTAAATACAGATTTGTACGAATTGACTATATTAAACAAAAAATAGTTAAAATAAGGAGTTAAAAATGGATATTTATGCTGATATAAATGGAATAAAATATAATGTTAACAATGCAAGTGACCTAAAAGAGATTAGCTTTGATAATTTTGACATAAATAAGATACCTTCATATTGTTTGATAAATAATAATGGAAAGTATTTTGCAATGTCTAAATGGGTTTCACCAAAAAGAACTCGCTCGTATCCCTTTGAAAGAATTTACAATACTCTTTCAGTATCGAAGAAAGTAACCGTAATTCCGATAATAAAAGATGAAGGTCTAAAAGGTGATAGAGATTTTATTCAATGGGACACTGTTTCATTAATGAGTTTATTAAATATTTATGTGATTTTTGCATATTATAGCAAAGCGGAAAAACACGGAACAAGAGAAAATAAGATAACGAAGCAACAATTCGACAATAAATATATCATTTCTAAAATTGAAGAAATGAATAATTATCACAGTTCTGCCCTTCATTGGAATTTAAAAGAAACCAAAAATACTTTACCAAATCTTATTGAAAAAGTAAAAAAAGCATATGCAGAAATTGGAAATCAATTAGGAGTAAAATTTCATAATATTAGCGGGATAGAAAAATTTAAAAAACAATTTAAAAAAGGTGTTAATGAATTTATGCAAATCTCACGACAGAAAGCGCAAGAAGCTCAATACAGAGAGAAACAAACAAT
>JAUWNT010000078.1 GCA_030612495.1 Candidatus Aminicenantota bacterium | reverse complement strand
ATTCAGGAAGAGCTGCATTCTTAGCTCCTGAAATCTTTACACTACCTGAAAGTTTTTTTCCTCCATTAATTACAATTGCCATATTATACATAGATTCATATTATATAAATAATTTGACATATTTTCAAGCAATTCGAAGGCCTATATCTATATTTACACCCCAAAATGTAAAAAAAAGAGGAGGGGAACCCCCCTCCTCTTTTTAAATCAGGTCAGAATTAACTAAAAGGAAGTTTAATGTTTACTTAATTGCTTTTCTATTGCCTCTTTTTTGTTGAAATCCTCTTTTCATTCTCATTCGTCTCATTCCATCTTTAATAGATTCGATTTTCTTGATCTGCTCAGGAGTTAATAAATCTCTTAAATCCAGCAAATAATTAATATTCGCAATAGTTAAATCAGTCTTCATTGCTGCAACTTGTCTTAGCATTTTTTCCAATTTACCTCTATTGATGCTCTCCTTTTCCATATAAGAACCAATCTTCAATTCCAGAACTTTAATGTCAGCTGTCCTTCTTATAGCTGACTCTTGATGAGCATCTCTCATTTTCTCAATTGTTATTACCTGATCTTTAGTAAGATTGATCTTTTCCTTCAATTTAAGTAAGATTTGTGCTGGGAAAAGATTTTTTTCTGCCATTCTTACCCCATGTCTCATATGCTTTAACATCTCAGGGTTTCCAGCCTTTGCCTCAAGTAATGAACTGAATGAAACTAATAAAAGAACAGACATTACAAAAATTGTTGTTTTTTTGATCATTGTATCCTCCTATATACTGTAGAATGTAATCTTTGCAAAATCATTCGACAGATTATTTTTTTTCTTTTCATATTAGGTTAACAATCGAATGATGTATTTCTTGCAAAAGATTTTAATTGTAAATAAAATCCATAAAATAATATTTAGAGAATTTTTGTTTTTAATGTAAGATAAATCGAAATTGCATTAATTGCTGCTGGAGTTACTCCCGAAATTTTTAAAGCGTCCCTAAGGTTTAATGGTCTATTTTTTATGAGCTTCTGTCTAACTTCTGTTGAAAGGCCATCTATCTTTGAATAATCTATATGTTCAGGTATTTTTATTCTCTCAAGTTTTTCCATCCTCTTTACTTCATCATTTTGAATCTTAATATATCCTTCATACTTTACGTTTGCTTCAATATATGAAACATCAGTAAGGGTTTTGCTTTTCAAAATCTTGCTTCCATTCAATTCTTCAAGCTTATCAAAATCAATTTCAGGCATTTTTAATAGATGATAAAGAGTATAAGTTCTGTCCTTGAATTTTAATTTCGTTTTCCTTAACTTATTAATTGCATCTTTCCGCTTCTTTAATTTCCTCATCTCTTTTGCAAATAACTTATTGTCAAGTAATCCAAACTTTAATCCGTACCCTGAAACTCTTTCAAAAGCATTATCTTCTCTTAATTGAAGTCTGAATTCTGCTCTAGATGTAAACAGCCTGTAAGGTTCATCAACACCCTTTGTAACTATATCGTCAATTAACACTCCAGTATATGCTTCATCCCTTCTTAAAATAAAAGGATCCTTGTTTTTTAATTTCAAAACAGCATTAATACCTGCAACTAATCCCTGTGATGCAGCCTCTTCATACCCTGAGGTTCCATTCACTTGACCCGCAAAGTAAAGGTTATCTATTTTTTTACTCTCTAGCTTATGGTTTAATTGAGTTGGAACAATCGCATCATATTCAATCGCATAAGCAGGTCTCATCATAACTGATTTATCCAGCCCAGGTATTGATTTTAGGATTTCTTCCTGAATATGTACTGGTAGACTTGACGAAAGCCCATTTGCATATATCTCTTTATTATTCAAACCTTCTGGCTCGAGGTAAAAATGATGCCTCTCTCTATTTGGAAATTTTACTATTTTATCTTCTATTGAAGGACAGTATCTGGGCCCTATACCATCTATTTTACCCGAAAATAAAGGAGAAAGATCAAGATTATCATTAATCACCTGTTTTACTTTAGGAGTTGTATATCCAAGATAACATGTAATCCTATTTTTAACCTTAAACTTAGTAAAAATTGAAAAAGGAACAGGAGGATCATCACCGGGTTGAGGCTCAAAATTTTCCCAATCAATTGAATCTGAATGAAGCCTCATTGGAGTTCCTGTTTTTAATCTTATTGTTTTAAATCCAAGCTCTTTTATATTTTCAGCTAAATGAGTAGAAGAAGGCTCATTGGATCTCCCAGCATTATATATTGTATTCCCAATATATATTTTCCCATTCAAGAAAGTCCCACAAGCAACAATAACAGCATCTGCCATAAGCTCATTTCCCTCTACAAATCTAACCCCTTTCACCTTACCGTTTTTTATAACAACTTCAGATACAATAGATTGATAAACTCTTAAATTCTCACATTTTTCAAGGAAATTCTTCATAAAATCTCTATATTTAACTTTATCATTTTGAGTTCTGGTTGCCCTTACTGCAGGTCCTTTGCTTCTATTCAATATTTTGAAATGAATACCTGTACTATCTGCTGCTCTTGCCATTATTCCACCCATTGCATCAATCTCTTTAACAAGGTGCCCCTTTGCAATACCTCCGATTGAGGGATTACAAGACATTTGGGCAATGGATTCAAGATGGATTGTAACTAAAGTAGTTTTAGCTCCCATCTTAGAAGCAGCATAAGCGGCTTCAATTCCAGCATGCCCTGCTCCAATAACTACAACCTTCATTTCCCCACACAAAATTCTGAAAATATTCCATTTAGAATTTCATCACTTGAAATATTCCCTGTTAACTCTGCAATAACTTTTATTGCACTCCTTATCTCCTCTGCAATTATCTCTGCATTGCTTTCCTTTGTTTTGCTCATCTTAACCAAAGGTCTCAAAAAACCTTCTAACCTTTTAAGAAGTTCTTTTTGCCTCTGGTTAACTATAAAATTGATATCTCTATTTTTTATATTATTAACGAGCCCATTTAAAAATGAAAAAACCACATCAATATTTATATTCTCTTTAACAGAAATCTCATAAATCTTCTCTTTCTCGAAATTTGATCTAATTTTTTTTAGAATGTTTCTATTGGCAATATCTATTTTATTAATTACAATCAACCTCTGTTTATCTTTTATAGTTTTAAATATTTTCAAATCAGTCTCATCCAACTCTCTTGAAGCATCAAGCATAAAAACAACTGCATCACTTTTCTTTATTTTTTCATAAGTTCTTTTAATTCCTTCCTGTTCAACACTATCTTTAATTACTTTATCTATGCCTGCCACATCTGTTATTTCAAATGGTAATCCATTAATATATACCCTTTCTCTTATAAAATCCCTCGTAGTACCAGGGGTATGTGAAGTGATTGACCTATCCTCCATTAATAAGAGATTGAAAAGCGATGATTTGCCAACATTTACTTTACCAGCAACAACTATACTTAACCCTTTATTTAGAACCTCAGTAAATCTTGAATTCAATAATATCTTTTCAATAATCTTTGAAGATTTTTGAATCTCATCTATAATATCTATCTCTTCTAAAAATTGGTCCTCTTCAAATTCAATTATTGTTTCGATTTTTATACCCAGCTTAATTAAATTTGCCCTCAATTTTTTTATCAATTCAGATAATTTTCCTTCCAAATTATCAAATTTCATTGAAGCATAATACTTAGAATTTGCATTTATAAGTTCATTTACAGATTCGGCCTGGATCAAATCTATTTTCCTGTTTTTAAAAGCTCTGTAAGTGAATTCACCGGGTAATGCCCCTCTTGCATTATTTCTTAAAATCAAATCCAGAACTTCTTCAATTATAAATGGATTTGAATGAATGGATATTTCCGCAACATCTTCACCAGTGTATGAGTTTGGTTTTTTATAAAGAGTAACAACACATTCATCTACTCTCTTAGATTCGTTAACAATAAATGCATGATATGCCCTTTTAGGAATAATTTTTTTTGGGATTCTTTCAACTATATTATTAATTATGCCTAAAGTGTTTTTCCCTGAAACCCTTATAAGAGCTATGCCGGCTATACCTACCGGGGTTGAGAGTGCAGCAATTGTATCATCATCCATTAACTTTTTTTATTGTTATAATTTTTAGAAACCCATCTCCTTCGCTTTTTGATTCCAGATCAGGATACTTATTAATAGTAAGATGAACAATCCTCCTTTCAAAAGGATTTAACTCTTCAAGATTTATTGGCTTTTCTTTATCCATTACTTCTCTAGCATATCTATTAGCAAGGGTTGATAATTCCTGTTCTCTTTTTCTTCTAAATTGTTCACATTCACAATACATTTTTTTTTCTATTTTATCTGAAAACAATCTGTTTAACAAATATTGAATCGCATTTAATAAATTTCCATTTTTATATAATAATAATTTATAATCATCACCTTTGAAATCTATTTTTAAAAACCCTTTTTTTTCTATAATATCAAAGCATAAATCAAATTTTAAGAGTTTTATTATCTTTTCTATAAAATCTGACAATATTTTCCTCTCACCCCCATCCGAAGTCCATGCTTTTATATAAATCTCTCTTTCTTTATGTCCAAAATACTTTGTCTTACCCGTAATTATCTCATATTTAATATTATCTTCACCTGTATTAAATGCATTTGCAGCTTCCAGAATAGCATTTTTTAACGAATGAGAGCTGAATTCCTTTTTGTCATTCATCTATTTTACCTCTTTTACTTATTTTTTGCCCCTTTTTTTCTTTTAGTTGCTTTTCTTTTACTTTGCTCTTCTTTCATTTTTTTATGTACTTTCTCATTTATTATATACTGTTGACCCAATTGTAACAGGTTTGATACAAGCCAGTATAAAGTAAGGCCACTTGCCATATTCATAACAATAAAGGTTATTACTACTGGCATAATATACATCATCTTTTTCTGAGCTCCTTCACCACCTGACGGAGTCATCTTCTGTAAAATTATCTGAGTTATTCCCATTAAAATCGGAATTATATAAAGTGGATCTTTTAAAGAAAGGTCTTTTATCCAAAAAATCCAGGGTTCATGCCTTACATTTATAGAAACAGCCAATAGCCTGAAAAGACCCCATAAAAGTGGTATTTGAAGTAACATAGGCAAGCATCCACCAGCAGGATTCACCTTTTCTCTTTTATATAGAGCCATCATCTCAACATTCATAGCTTTTCTCTGTTCAGGATCTTTCTGGTTTTTATATTTCTTTTTCAAAGCCTTCATCTTAGGCTGAAGAGTCTGCATTTTTGCCATTGAAACACTAGAAGTGTAAGTCAATGGGAAGAGTATTAATTTTAAGAGTAGAGTAAATAAAACTATTGCCCATCCATAATTACTTGAATTAAGTATCTTTTCATAAGTAAAATTTATACCCTTTTGCATGATTTTAGCTATAGAACCAAACCAGCCATACTCAATCGCTTTGTTCGCATCTTCGAAAATATCAGCAACCTTAGAAAGCTCCTTTTCATCCTTTGGCCCTAAATAAACTTTCCCTGGATTTGTAACAATAATATAAGAATACAACTTGTCTTTTATTTTTTGACCATCACTAAATTTTTCTTTTATAACAGAATATTCTATTAGAGAATTATTCACTTTTGTTTCAAAAATTACTGAAAAATATGTTGTTTCATAAGCTGCCCACGAAAAATATCTCCCCATACTGCCTTTAACTTTTTCAATAGGTTGACCTTTCAATTGCTCGGTTTTTAGCTTAGAAAAAGTCACTGATTTTATACTACTACCATTATAGGCCCCTATTTTTAAGCCTGCTTGCATCGTTCTAGCCTTACTAATATTATTTTCAAGATCAGGCCCAAAAACAAAAGGAGCATCTACTAACACACCGTTTTTTATCACCTTATATTGAACATCAATAACATAGCTATTATTCATAAAAATAAATTTCTTTTGAACATTCAGATTGCTTGTTTTATCTTTATACTGAAAAATAAGCTCTGTTTTGCCATTATTTTTAAATCTTTTAAAGTAAAAAATCGAGTTGTTTATTCTATCAAAAACACCCTCTTCCTTCGGGAAAAAATAAAAGGGATAAAGACCAAACTTCTCAACTTTTTTAGATACCAAATCAAGTGGATTTTGCTTATCATCTCTATACTTTTTTAGTACAAGCGATTTTAAACCAGCACCTTTATTCGTAAATACTGCATAAAACAAATCTGTTTCAACCTTGATATCTCTCACCTTATTTGCCTTCAAATCTTCTTTTACAGATTCGGTTACTGGCTGAGCAACCTTTTCTTTCTGCTGCTTTTCTGAAAAGATTTTTGAAATGTTCTGTGTTGAGGATTTCTCTGTTGGATGTTCTTGATCTTTTTTCTCTTGAATTAAACTTGTTGTGTGCTTTACATCCTGAGGTTTTACCTCAGGTTTTGGCATAAAAAAATACTGATAAACACTAATAATTACAACTGACAATACAATTGCTAAAATTAATTTTTTTGTATCCATTTTAATTTCACCTCAGATTTTTCAGGTACAGGGTCAAAGCCCCCCTTATGAAAAGGATGACACTTTAAGATCCTTTTTATTCCTAAAAAAACTCCTTTTAAAACACCGTGTTTCTCTATAGATTCATATGTATAAGCAGAACAGGTTGGGACAAACCTGCAATTATTTCCTAAAAAAGGAGAAATCGTTTTTCTGTATACTACAAGTAAAAATAAAAATACCCTTTTCATTATTTCATATAATTTATTTTAATAAGAGAATCAATAAACAATTGCTCAACTTTAAAAGCATTCTCTTTCCCAAAGCTTTTCTTAACAATAACCCAGAGGTCATATTTTGTATCAATCAGGTATTGATTCAACCTGAAACACTCTTTTATCTTTCTTTTAATGTAATTGCGTTTCACTGAATTTCCTATTTTTCTATTTATAGAGATTGCAAATCTATGATAAGTAAGATCATTCCTTAAAAAATATAAAAAAAAAATCATTGCTCGTTTTTTTAGCGTTCTTTAACAAAAAAAGAATTTCCTTACTTTTTTTTATTCTCTGGTATTTGGGAAATTTAAATAACATATATTATACTGATAAACGTTTTCTTCCTTTCCTTCTTCGATTATTAAGAATAGCTCTTCCACCTTTTGAGGACATTCTAACTCTAAAACCATGTGTTTTACTTTTTTTCCTATTATTTGGTTGAAATGTTCTTTTCACAACAACTCCTTACAATACGGAATTAAACCATAATATATATAAAAAATATAGTATTGTCAAGATATTATTAAAATAAAGTATAATAAACAACTAATTTTATATTATTAAAGCCTAAATATATTACCAAAAAACAGATATAAGTGTTATAATTATACTTAAATTAATTCGAGAAAAATAATGTATGATTTTTCAAGTAAAAAAATTGATAAACGTAATAAGTTAATCTATTCTATAGCAAAATTCTTTGCTATCTGGGGCTACAAACACCTGGCAAAACCACATGAAGAAATTCATGATGACCTAAAGAAATTAAAAGACAAAAATTCAGTTTTTCTCTATACAGGACTCCATAAAAGCTTGTGGGAAACTACAGGAGTTATAACCTCTTTGCATCTTAATGATTTTCCAATTCCATTTGTTGGAATGGGTGACAATTTAGTTAGAGGAAAATTTTTTCAAAACTTAGTAAAAAAGACAGGTGTATTTTTAATAAAAAGAGCAAATGTAAGAAGAGATATTGTGAAATCTGCAGAGTCACTAAAAAAAACCATACTAAATTTTATTATACATAATACTGATATTTTAATTTTTCCTGAAGGAACAAGGAAAAATATTTCCAGAAAAGGAAAATACGGGGATTTTTTCCCTGCTGCATTTGAAGCAATGCTAGAATATGAAAGAAATAAAAAAGAGATCCTAAAATCAAACAAAAAACTTTTAGACCTTCAAATTTATATAGTCCCATTCAATGTTGATTATAGTAAAATTCGCGAGGATGCTGAAATAATTAAAGAGAGTAAAAATACGCCCCAGACTCTTCATATAATTGATTCTTTTAAAATGCTAAAAAATCTTGGAGACATATATATAACTATAGGAAAACCAATATCAGTATCTGCAAATATAGAAAAAAATAGAAAAGAATTAGCAAAATATACAAGAGAAAAATGTCTGGATTTAGTAAAAATATTACCCATAAACATTGTTTCTCGTTCTATTCTTGATTCATATAACAATGGTAAAATTGAATATAAAAAATTACCCTATAACATAAGTAAAAATATTAAAAAATTAGAGATTTATAAGGATCGTTTTAAAGGGTTTAGTATTAAAGATAAACCGCAAAACATAATCAATAGTCTTAATAGAAATGAAATAAAACTCAAAAAGATAGATGTGAGCAATTTAGCAGTATATGAATTATATTCAAATTATATCTCACATTATTTTGAAAAGAAAAAAGAATAAATATGATAAATAAAAGAGTGTACAAACAAGAGCTAGAAATAGGAAAAAAAGCTGTGATAACAGCAATGAGGATAACAAACAGCATCCAAAAGGAACTCTATGTTAGAGATATAATCACCAAAACAGACAAAAGCCCTGTAACTATTGCAGATTTCACATCCCAGGCAATCGTTTGCAAAATATTAAATGATAATTTCCCTGAGATTCCAATTGTTGCAGAGGAGAACTCTAATGCTTTAAAGAATCCTGAACACAAAGAAACCCTTAAAAAAATAATCCATTTTATTGAAAGGGAACCTCAAGTAAGGGAAATGATCAATAAAGATATTTTATTTGAAACTATTGATTTTGGTTGCCAATCAACAGGAAAAGCTTTCTGGACTCTTGATCCAATTGACGGAACAAAAGGCTTTATTAGAGGAGAACAATATGCAGTTGCCTTAGCTCTTGTTGTTGAAGAAGAAGTAAAATTAGGTATTCTTGGATGCCCAAATTTAAAATTTAAAAATGACAGATCGAAATCAGGATATCTATTCTCAGCTATTAGAAATGAAGGAGCTGAGATCTTTAATGTTGAGAAAAAAACTTCAAAAAGAACAAATATATCAAATATTTCGGATACAAAAAAAATGAAATTTATTGAAAGTTACGAATCTTCTCATAGCAACTTGGAATTACAGAATAAAATTGCAAAAATCTTAAACATTAAAAACCCTCCTGTGCAAATGGATAGTCAGGTAAAATATGGTATGATCTCAAACGGAGATGCTGAAATTTATCTTAGAATTCCACATCCTAAAACTCCAGATTACAAAGAAAAAATTTGGGACCACGCTGCTGGAAGTATTATTGTTGAAGAATCTGAAGGAATTGTTAGCGACATCTTTGGGAAAAAGCTTGATTTTAATACTGGGAAAACACTTAAAAATAACACTGGAATTCTAGCCTCAACTCCATTAGTTCATAATGATGTTTTAGAGATAATTAAAAAAAACCTAATTCAACATAACAAATAAAAATAATAAATATCTCTTTTTGAAAATTTATCATAACAATTTAATAAGTTTTTTTATTGAAAAAAAAAGATTTTAGATTTAAAATATAATAGAAAAGAATTATAATAATAAAAAAATGGAAATAAAACAAAATTCAGATCAAGGCCTTTCTAAAGCAAATGCAGAAAAACTTTCACACTCTTTCTGGATTGCATTCAACAATTTTAATATGTATGGCCCAGATCATCCAATTGCAAAAAAAGGAGCAGAAGAGTTCTACTTTTATTTGAACAAAGCTTTTGGTATTATTACTCCAATTGATTTTCATATAGAAGATGAATCATTTATGTGTAACAAATGTAGAATAGATGATAAAATGAAAGTCCAGCGTCTAACAGAAAGATTTAAATTTGCAGGAATCCATTCTATAAGTTTGCAAAAAGAAGTTGGTATCAACGATCTTATAGGACTCTTTATACTACTCAATGACAGTAAAAATTATAAAACAATCCAGGAAATAAAT
>JAUWNT010000162.1 GCA_030612495.1 Candidatus Aminicenantota bacterium | reverse complement strand
TTATGGAGGAACCAGCCGATTCCTCAGTTTTATTGGCTTAATAGCTTTATCAGCTTATTTATCTTTATTCTCAGGGCTTGCTGGAATATTTATAAAAAAAAGCTTAAGCTCAAATATATTGTCTTATCTTATTATCCCATTTATCTGGGTTTCAAAAGATATATTAGTTGAAAAAATATTTGGTGGATTCCCCTGGTGTTTTGCAGGGTACTCCCAATACAAAAACATATATTTTACACAAATGGCAGAAATAGGAGGTATTCACTTAATAACTTTCTTCCTGATTTATTTCAATATCCTGTTTTATCTTTTATTTAAACATAAAAACAAAAAGCTAATTTTAGTTATTATAATCAGTTTCATCTTTATATACTCAGATGGTTACTTTTTATACAAATCGAATAATTATGAAATGAAAGATATAAAAACACACATTGCAGGAATAATTCAACCAAACACAAAAAATGATCAAAATTTAAATTATCAGGAAAAGATAAAAAAATTGGAAGAACTGTTTAATGATTCTAAAACATTAAAAGAAAAGGGAGCTGAATTTATAATCTGGCCTGAATATACAGTTTCAATATATCCTTTACAAAGCAATTTTTTCAAAAGGAAATTTTTTAATTTTACAAATTCAAATGTACCTATATTTGCTGGTTTCACTGACCTAAAAAATTCCAAAGAGATTTATAACTCTATAATACTGTTTCAAAAAAATAGGATTGAAAAATATGATAAGGTTCACCTAACACCTTTTGGTGAATACATACCTTTTAGGAAACTACTCTTTTTTGTAAAAAAGATAACTGATGAGGTAGGTGATTTTACCTTTGGAAAATCTGTGCATAATATTAAAATAAACAACCATTTTGCATCCACTCCCATATGTTATGAAATTATATTCCCTGAATTAATAAGAAAATTTATTTCTAATGGAGGAGAATTAATAATAACAATTTCAAATGATTCCTGGTTTGGAGACTCATCTGCACCTTTGCAACACCTTTCAATGGCAATTTTCAGAAGTATTGAGAACAGAAGATATATATTAAGATCAACATCAAATGGTATCTCAGCAGTAATTTCTTCATCCGGTGAAATCACATACCAATCTCCTTCTCATACAAAGGATACATTCATTGCTAAATTCAAATACTTAACAAAAAAGACTTTTTTTACAAAATATGGTTATATATTCCCCTTTCTCTGTATTATTATAGTTGTTATTTACTTTATAAAAATAGGATTCTTCCCAAAAAAGAAAAAATCTAAGATCATTTAAATAAGAGTATTTTTTTCAATTTTTCAACAAATTCTATATAATCTTTAAAATAAATAATAAAACCATTTTTATCAACCTTTTTATAATTGAAAACCTTTAAAGCATAGAAAAAATCATTTACTTCATTCATCTTTTCAGAAGATAATCTTACATAAATCTCATTAAGGGATATATCAACCTCTTCAAATTGGAATTTAAAAGCAATAATTCTTATAACAGCAACAAAAAATATCTTTTCTATACTTTCAGGTAACTTACCATAAAGATCAATTAATTCTCTCTTTATTTCAGAAATTTTCTCAATTTCTTTTACTTCGAGAATCTTTTTATAAAAATTTATTCTTGCAGCATTATTTTTAATATAACCAGGATCAATAGAATAACTAAAATTTATCTTAATTTTAGTCTCTTTTTCCTTCCCCTTTTCTCCCTTTAATTCTTTTATAGCTTTATTCAATAACTCATGGTAATAATCAAATCCAAGTGCTTCAATATGCCCATGTTGCTTATTCCCGAGAAGGGAACCAGCACCCCTTAACTTCAGATCAAATTCCGCTAATTTATAACCAGAACCAAGATCTGCAAACTCCCTTACTGCATTAAGACGAGATTTAGCCTTATCTGAGACATTCATAGACTTTACTAAAAAATAAGCATAAGCCTGCTTGTTGCTTCTTCCTACTCTTCCTCTTAATTGGTAGAGCTGAGTTAACCCGAATTTATCTGCTTCCATTACTACCAGAGTATTAACCTCCGGTATATCAATACCATTCTCTATAATTGTCGTAGAGATAAGCACTCTGTACTTTTTATAAATAAAATCCATAAGATTTTTTTCAATATCTTCTGTTTTCATCTTCGCATTTATAACTGTAAATGACACTTCAGGGAGCATTTTTTCTAAATCTTGCATAAAAGTATAAATTTTATCAATATTATTATAAACAATATAAACCAGGCCATCCCTTTCAATCTCACTCAAAATTGCTGATATTAAAATTTCTTTTGAAAAATATCCTACATAATTTTTGATTGCACGCCTTCCAATCGGAGGGCTCTGAATTATCGAAACATCCTGAAGACCTGCAAGAGTAAAAGAAAGAGTTCTTGGTATTGGTGTTGCAGAGAGAGTGAGAACATCTATATCTTCTCTATTCTTTTTTAACTTTTCCTTTTGGAAAACACCAAACCTCTGCTCTTCATCAATTATATAAAGACCCAGACTCTTAAATTTTATTTCATTTGAAATCAGAGCATGAGTTCCTATTACAATATCAATCCTCCCATCTTCTAATTCCTTTTTAATCACCTCCCTCTCCTTTTTTGGTACCATCCTTGAAAGCAATGCAATTCTAACAGGGAAATGATCGAATCTTTTTTTAAAAGTCCTAAAATGCTGAAATGCAAGAATTGTTGTGGGACATAAAATCAGCACCTGTTTATTATTGGATACAATTCTACAGGCAGCTCTAACAGCAACTTCAGTTTTCCCAAAGCTAACATCTCCACAAATCAGCCTATCCATAGGGGTTTCAGCTCTAAGGTCTATATCGACATCTCTAATTGCTTTTTTCTGATCTTCTGTTTCAACATATTTGAATCCATGCTCAAGTTGATTCTCCATCTCATAATCCTTTAAATAAGAATATCCTTTAATCGATTTTCTAACTGCATAAAGTTCAAGCAAATCTTTTGCAAAATCTACAATACTTTTTTTTGCCCTTTTTTGCTTAAGTTGCCATGAATTTCCACCCATCTTATCAATTTTTGGAATATATCCTTCAAAAGCTATATACTTACTCAATACATTAAGTTCATAAACAGGGACATATAGATATACTTTATTGTAATATTCTATCTTCAAAAACTCAGATGAATCTTTACCAAATTTTAGATGCTTAAAACAAATAAACTTGCCAACCCCGTGTTTTTTATGAACAATATAATCACCAATTTTTATTTCCTGTATCAAATTTTCAGATTTGACACCTTTAATCTGCTTTTGCTTTTTAAAAAACCTATAATTTCTATCACACAAAAAAAAGCATGCGATTTTTCTGTTTTCAAAAGAAAATGGAATATACGAATTTAAAAAACAAAAATCTCCAAAATACTCTTTTAAATTACCTTCATATTCTTTTTTTTTTGAACAAACAAATAACTTGTAATTCTTTTTTATAATTCTATGTTTTATAGCCTCTATATCTTCTGAATTTAACTCCTTTATGCTCTTTTTAAACCTTGTAATTTCAATATTTGAAGAAATATCATCAAAAGTCTCATTTAAATTACAC
Source organism: Candidatus Aminicenantota bacterium (assembly GCA_030612495.1). Classification (GTDB taxonomy): domain Bacteria; phylum Acidobacteriota; class Aminicenantia; order UBA2199; family UBA2199; genus JAUWNT01. The sequence continues at coordinate 893 of JAUWNT010000162.1, read as the reverse complement.
AAAATATTTTGTTCTTCTAATACAAAATTAAAAATATTAGAAGGTTTTTTTATACTTTTATCTTTTTTATATACTATATTATAAATCTTTTCAAAATTCCCAATTAATTTATTGAACTCATCTTTAACAGAGTTGATATCTGAAAAAACGAATTTATAATCCCCAAGTAATTCGGTTAAATAAATCATATTTTCTTGATCTTTATTTAAAAAAAACCTTGAAACCGGGAGCGTCACTGATTCTACATTTTCTATAGATTTTTGAGTTTCATCATCAAAAACCCTTATTGATACAATCTGATTACCCTCAAATTCAACTCTTATGGGATTCTCTATATCAACAGGGAAAACATCAATAATACTCCCTCTCCATGCAACATCTCCCTTTTCATCAACAATATCTCTTGTTCTGTATCCCATATCATTAAGTTTTTTCTTAAAACTATTTCTATTAATCTTTTGCTTCACATTTAATTCAAGGGCAAAATCTTTAAATAAAGATCTATCTTCAATTCTTATATTCAAAGCTGATAAAGTTGTAATGACCAAAGATCTCTTATTTTTAGATATTACTGACATAAGTTTTGTTTTGTAAACTATTGAATTAAAATCAACACTGTTATTTATATATGGGTCCTCAAAAGGCAGCTTATAGAAATTAATATTTATATCTTTAAAACCTAAAAATTCAAACCAGAAATTTAGTTTTTCCTCCTTTTCTTTGAGATTTTCATTCTCTTTAACTACCCAGATTAAATTTCCTTTTTCAAATAAAGCAATCCCTGCAACAAATAATTCAATTAAATCTACATCTACATTGTTAACATCAAATTTTTTATTGGATTTTAATAAGTTCAGGAACTCTTTACTGAAAACATTAGTTACCATAATTTT
>JAUWNT010000015.1 GCA_030612495.1 Candidatus Aminicenantota bacterium | reverse complement strand
GAGAGAGTTGTTAAATCTATAGAAAAATTTGCTGGAAAACTACGTAAAATAATTGAACTACAGGTTTCTAAATCTAATATTGAAAATAATGATGCACTAAAAATCTTTGACTTTGCCTTCAAAATGTTCAAAAACAGTGGGTTAGCAGAAATAAGTGGAATAGGAATAAGTTCTATTAATATGGAGAAAAATCTCAATCACAGCAAAATAATTGTACATCACTATAAAAAGAATGGCAATGGCCTGATATGGCATCTTATGGAAGAAAAACCACAGGAACTGAAAGAATTGAAACTCCTGCCTGCAGATACAGTAATGGCTGGTTTCATAAATCTTCGTTTAAACAATTTGTGGAACTGGATTAAAACAGAGGTAGAGAACTCAGATTTACAAAATGTAAAAAAATCCATTAATTCTATTGAGCCTGCTTTACAAAAACAAGGAATTGATCTTAAGAAATTACTGGATTCTCTAAAAGGGAAAGTAGGCTATGTTCTGACTTTTGATAGAGAAAAAAAACTTTCCATTCCAATTGGGAAAACCCCAGTAAATATTCCAGAACCTGGAATAGCCATTGTATTCTCTGTAAAGGATGACACAATTTTTAACCTTATAAAAACAAAGCTCCACCTTGAACAAAAATCAGAGAAAAAAGGTATTAAAAAACTGATAATCCCACTACCTCCAATCCCAATACCTGTAAAACCAGAAATTGTGCAAAAAGATGATATTCTAATCCTAGCTTCCCATACTAAAGTTGTAGATGCAATGTTATCTGCAAATGAAAAGGGGAATGGTTTGACATCCACTGAAGAATTCAAAAAAATAGCAAGAAACATTCCTAACAAAGGGAATAGTTTTAGATTTGTTAGCCCCAGGCTATTCCAACTCATCTGGAAGATTCAACAAAAAGCTATTGGTACATATAAAAAGATTAAAACTGAAGATAAGATTGCTTTTAACTTTTTCAAATCTTTTCAGAAAAATTGGTACTTTTATGGAGTTTTACAGAATACAGAAGAGGGAACGATTTCCACATTCAACCACAATTCAAATATAGAATACATAATGATTCTACCAGCAATCGCATCAGCTGGCATAATAGCAGCTATTGCAATTCCAAAGATTCTGAAATCAAAACAAAAATGTATACGATAAATCTCCTACTTCTGAGCTTGTATTATAGAACTTGAGTTGAAAAGAACTGCTTTATCGCTTTGAGCGTCTTTTTTCGAATTTTCTCTTCTGTTTTTCTATTCTCTCTAACCTCTTTTTCTCAAGTGCTTCTCTATCTATTTTATTTATCTTTTTTATCATTCTATGAGATTTTTTAAAATATTTTGATTTTGGATAACTATTAATAATCTTTTGAAAGAAAGAAATCGCTGTGTCAAATTTTCTTATCGCTAAATAACTCTTACCTGCAAAAAAGAATAATTTATCATTCTTTTTAAACTCGGGGTATTCATCTATTACTTGTTTGAAACGTGCTATTGCCCCTCTATATGCTTTAAACTTGTAATTATAATATCCAATACGAAAATAGTGCGTTGCAAGATTTTGCCTCAGTGTTTTAATCTTTTCTTTCGCTTCTTCAGCTTCATGCGTGTCAGGATATTGCTTAAGCAAACTTTCAAAAGCTCTTATCGCCTCAAAAGTATTTGATTGATCTCTTTCTGGCTTTCTTACCTGCTTAAAGTAACACATTCCAATCTGATATTTTGCATATATAGCATCAGGTGAATTGGGATACAGATTTACATATTCCTGGTATTCGGCTGCAGCAACTACTAAAGATGCAGAATCTTTTTGTTTAAAATAAGAATCAGCAATTCCTACTTTAGATTTCTTTGCATATATGCTTTCTGGAAACATTTCTACTACTTGTTTAAAAAGTAATCTTGCTTTATCTGAATTTTTCCCAACATATTTTTTTGCTCTCTCATACATCTGTTTATCTGAGCCTTTTTCAAACGCTACAGTGACCACCTCTTTTTTTGATTTACACCCTGAAAAAATCAACAATACTAATGTTAAAACAATAAAAAATTTTCTCTTCATCTTAAACCCCACTCATTCTACTTAAAATACTATTAAGTGTTTTTTTTATATTATCTGAATTATACAAAAACGTTCCAATCACAAAAATATCTACCCCAGCATCTTTTAACATTCCAATATTTGAAGTATTAATACCTCCATCCACTTGAATAAGGCAACTACTTCCCTCATATTTTATTCTCTCTTTTATTTTAAAAACCCTATCAGCTGTTGAATCAATAAACTCTTGCCCCCCATATCCCGGGAAAACACTCATTATCAAAATGTAATCAACATCATTTATGTATGGGAAAAGTATATCTATTGGAGTGTCAGGATTTATCACAATCCCAGCTTTTAGATTATGATCTTTTATATTCAAAATGTTCTCTCTGACTTTGTTTTTAGTTTCAACATGAAAAGATATCCAATCAGAACCAGAATTAATAAATTTTGGGATCATCTTCTCAGGGTTGCTTATCATTAAGTGAGAATCAATTTTAAATTTAAATTTAGATTTAATTGCAGATACAACCCTCTGGCCAAACGAGATATTATCAACGAAATGCCCATCCATAATATCAAGATGTATAAAATCAATCGAATTTGAATTGAATTCATTCAACTTTGATTCAAGGTTAAAGTAATTCGTTGACAATATGGAAGGGAAAATAGAATTCATTCGCTCACCTGAATACTTATTAAATTTTTTGAGTTAATTCTAAACCCTGAAGAGGGAAATTGCTTTATTATAATTCCCGATTCCAACCCATGATACGGGACTTGAGTAATCTTTGATATTTTTAAACCTTTACTTTCAAAAAAAAATACCACCTTCTCTGCTTGCTTCCCAATTAAATCAGGCATAATATAAGATCTGCTTTTTCTCCCTTTACTAACAAGTAAATCAACCTTACTACCACCTAGTATCCTGGTTCCAGCTGTGTAAGATTGAGCTATAATAAAATCAACAGGAATATAATCTGCATCTATATAAGAAAGATAACCTTTTCTTAAATCATTATCCTTCAGCATATTCTTACAATTTTTTAAAGTATAACCAGTAAGGTCCGGGACAATCACTTCTGATGTTTCTGAATTCACAAATACCTTCACAAATGATTTCTCTTTAATAGTTACTCCATAACAAGGAAACTGATCAATAACAGTCAATGGTTCATAATTTTTATTATAGTTCCCCATTATCTTTTTCAATCGCACATTCTTTTGAGATGCGATTTTATAGGAATCATTTAAAGTTTTTCCGACAAAATTTGGAGCCTTTATTTCTTTCCCTTTAATTAGAATGCTCATTGTAAAAAAAACCGATACAATAAAAATAGCGGAATATAAAAATGCAAAGCTCAATATTTTTAATATAAACAAAAATTTTTTTTTCATAAAACCTAAATTTATCATACAAAATCACTTATTTCAACTTTTTTTTATTCAAAACCTTATATATTTTAATAAAGAAATTGATTATATCTAAAAAATATATTATATATAATTAAAATGATAAAGAGATTTTTTGAACTTCAAGAAAAGGTTTTAGACTATCACAAAAAGGCAAACACAGAATTATTAAAAAAAGCTTATTCTGTTGCTGCAAAAGCACATATAAATCAGAAAAGAGCTACAAATGAGCCATACATAATTCATCCACTTGCAGTCGCAAGTATACTTGCAGATTCACATCTTGATGAAATCTCAATTTCTGCAGGCTTGCTACATGATGTAATTGAAGATACTGAATACACAAGAGAAGATATAACAAAACTATTTGGAAAAGAAATTTCAGAAATAGTATGGAGTGTAACAAAAATCTCAAAAATTTCTGATTTTGACACTGAAATAGCAAAAGCAGAAACTCTGAAAAAGATGATAATTGCAATGACAACTGATGTCAGAGTTATATTAATAAAACTTGCTGATAGACTTCATAATATAAGAACTCTTGGAGCTTTTAAAGAAGACAAAAGGAAAAGAATTGCAAATGAAACACTAGAAATTTATGCTCCAATTGCATATAGGTTAGGTATGGGAAATATAAGAAAAGAGCTTGAAGACATTTCTTTTAAACATGCCTACCCAGAAGAATATGAAAAAATAACAAAAGAGGTAAGCAGTAAAAAAGAATGGGCAATAAATCAACTTGAAAGCATCAAGAAAGAGATAAAATCAACTTTAAAAAAATATAAAATCCCCGGTAAAATCTATTTTAGAATAAAAAGAGAGATCTCTATATATAGAAAGCTGGAAAAACAAAACATTGCTTTAGATAAAGTCTACGATCTCTTAGCCTTAAGAATAATAACAGACTCAATCGAACATTGTTATGCTATAATGGGCGAAATTCATCAAAAATGGAGACATATCCCATCAAGATGGAGAGATTTTATAGCAAACCCCAAAATCAATGGATACCAATCAATACACACAACAATTATTACAAAAAAAGGAATGAAATTTGAGATCCAAATAAGAACAAAAGAAATGCACAAAGTTGCAATCGAAGGGATTGCAGCTCATTGGAAATATAAAGAAGGAATATCTTTTATTGAAAATGATGTGAGATTAGATTGGTTTAGAGAAATGATGGAAGCTCATAGGAATAACCCAAACCCAGAAGATTTTCTAACACATATTAAACAGGATTTAACCCCAAATGAGATCTATCTTTTCACACCAAAGGGGAAAATAATAAACCTAAAATCAGGTGCCACACCAATAGATTTTGCTTATACTATTCATACTGAGATAGGAGAACATTGTAAGGGAGCAATTGTAAATGAACAATTGGTGCCTTTAAAAACCAAATTAAACTCTGGTGATGTCGTGGAAATTCTAACTTCAAAAAATTCCAACCCTAATATAGATTGGTTAAAATATGTTGTTACCAGCAGAGCAAAAAAGAAAATAACAAACTATATACAAAAAAAAGAGAGTCTTTTAAATATTGCAAAAGGTAAAAGAATTTGGTTGAAAATCCTAAGAGAATCCAAAAAAAAATATAAACTAAAACTTAAAGAAGATGATATAAAAAATAGAATAGAAAAACTGCACTACACAGATTTAGAAGCTTTCTTCAGAGACATTGGCTCTAATAAAAAATCACTCGATAAGAAGGCTTTAAAAACTTTATTCCCAGAAATAAGTGCTCAAGACATAACACCCTCAAAAAAAATTACCAGGAAAATTCCATATATTCATAAACTTATAAGTGTAGAAGGATATCAAGATATTGATGCCACATTTGCAAAATGTTGCAATCCAATTAAGGGAGAAAAAATAGTTGGCTATATTACTAAGAACAGAGGTCTAGTTATACATAAAGAAGAATGTATTAACTTGAAAAATGTAGTTCCTTCCAGACTGAAGAAAGTTGAATGGAATGAATTTGATAATTATCTATACTTGGTAAAATATGATTTGATTGTTTATGACAAACCTGGTTTGTTAAGCATGATTTCAGGAGTTAACGCTAAGTTTAACTCAAATATAAAAAAAATTGAAAATGAAAAAGCTGGTCAAAAGATAACTAAAATAAAAATTACATTTGAAGTTAAAAATGTGAATCAACTAAAAAAAATATTCAATGAATATAAAAAAATAAAGGATGTCAGCTCTGTTATTAGAAAAAGAACCTCTATAAAATGACCTCTAAAATTTGTATATAGAGTAAAAAACAATAGTTATCCACAAACAACTTACAATATTCAAAACAAACCCCTTTAAAATCATCTTTTTTAAAGACACCCCTTTTATACTTGCGAAAGAAACTGCATTAACAGGAGATGCAATTGGACTCATAAAGGCAGCTGTTGATGAAACAGAAATAGCAAACATAAGAAACAACGGATTCATCCCCAGTATTGGATATAAACTCATTACTAATGAGAACATAATAATAATAACCGTAGTATTGCTAACTATCTCTGTAAAAAAAACAGCTACACTGTTCAAGCTCAATAAAATTAGAAACAAATTGTATTTGTGCTGTATCATATTTTTACTTAAATTTTTTATAAAAGAATAAACATAACCATCAAGTCCAGGTGTTAAAGGATTATCTCCAATTTTTAAAATCAAATAAACAAAAATTATAACGATCCCCATAAATGCAAATCCAAAAAATGGTAAGTCATAGATAAGTCTATTCATTGAAACCAAAGAAAAATTGTTTTTATCTTTTATAGACTTAACCTTTTCTTTAAAAAGAAAGAACCATATTGAATTAAATATAAAGTTTAAAGATTTTTCAATTAAATTGTTCAGATTTTTGAATTCATATCTTGTTTTTAACTCATTTATAAACTCACTTATAAAAATAAAGGGAAATAAAATCAAAGATAATATTATATAAGAAATGTTTTTCACTAACCTTTTAGAATTAAATTCCCCTTTAGGGAAAATAAATGCAACAAATATGAAAAAAATAAGATATAAGAAAAAAATCATATCTATAATGTTCATACCTGAAAAAATACTTTGCGGTTTATAAAAAAATTGTATGGCGCTTAATACAATTATTAGAATAATATTTATAGCAAAAAAAAATGAATACTTTTTTAATGAAAATTCAATTTTCAATTCCTCTCTTTTATTTACAACACCTGAAATAGGCACATTTTTTTCTCCGATTTTTAATATTAGGCTACTTATCACAACAAGTATAAACGAAGCAGGTAATCCAATAATTAACCAAGAAAAGAAAGTTATATTCTCTTTTCCAGGAATATTTCTCATCTCAATAAATCCTACAAAAAACAAGTTCGACGATGCACCAATCATAGACCCCATTCCACCTATATTTGAGCCATAAATCATTGCCAATACAAAACTTGTTATTGACTTTTTCCTCACAGCCTTATCCTCTATTTTACCCAAAATTGACTTTACAATAGGTATTAATGATATAACAACGATTGTGTTCGGGAAGAACAAGGACATGAAATACGATATATAAAGTATACTGGAAACAAAATAAGATATTGTTGCTTCTTGTTTTTTTAATATATTGCTAATTAGTAAATTATGAATACCCTTTTCTATAACAATTCGAGAAAGTAAAAAGCCAATAATAATAACAGCAATATTTTGAAACCAGCTCATAGTTATTTAAAAAGAGGTTTATTCCTCTCTTTTAATTTTTTTTCAACTATAGAATATACGCAGCCACAGTAATTTTGATGTTTTATCCCAATTCCCATTGCCATTTTTTTCCCGATACTATATCCATCCTTTTTTTTGAAGTTTTCCGGCAAAAAATCTATATCAAACTCTTTGCTTAATTTAATTCCCTGTTCATTTATCTGGTCAGTTGATTTATATGGGCTTATTGAAAGTGTTGAAGTTACTATATCAAACCCATATTCCTCTGCATACTCAAAAGTCCTTTTAAACCTAATATAAAAACATATAGGACATCTCAAACCTCTTTCAGGTTCTTTTTCATATCCTCTGGTGAGCTGAAACCATCTTTTCATATCGTAATCAGCATAAACCACCTTCCAATCAAATTTTCTTGCAACTTTCACAAGCTCTTTTCTTCTAAATTCATACTCTTTAAATGGATGTATATTAGGGTTATAAAAAAAACCAGTCACATCATAATCTTCCTCTAATTTTTTAAAAACATAAATAGCACACGGAGCACAACAAATATGAAGTAACAATTTTTTTTTCATAATAACTTTACAACAACGGATTATACCAGATATCAAAATAATTAAAAAAATAATTCTTTTTACTTGACAATCAAATTCTGATGATTACCCCTCAACTTATGAGGTTTATTATAAGAATTTTTTAAAAAGCTTTAATATACCTTGATTCCATCCTACTCTATGAGTCACACCAACACTACTTATAGAATCTTTGTTATCAAGATACCATTGGTAAGATTTGATAAGTGCTTCTACATTACTATGTTTCGGTTGCCAATTTAAATTATATTTTATCTTTTTTACATCTACAAATGATTCTTTATCTGCAGTCCCATACACCCATTTATAGAGAGGTGATAGACCAAGCGCTTCAAAAAGCATGAGAAACGGTTTTACAAGTATCGATGGTACAGGCATAGCCCTTGCCCCGGTTTTTGCATATTCACACATGGCTCCAACATCTTCTCTTACCGTTCCAAACTTCTCAGCTCCAACATTAAAAATATCATTCGCTTTCTCTCCCTCAGATGTCATCGCTAAATATATCGCCTCTACTAAATCTTCAACTTCAAGTAATTGATATTTGTTTTTTCCACTCCCAATTACAGGAATCCTTTTTCCACTCTCAACCCAATCATACAATATTTGAAATACACCAAGCCTTGCAGTTCCTATGAAAGTCTTCGGTCTTATTACAGGAACAACAAGATCCTTTCTATATTTAAAACATATATTTTCTGCTTTTATCTTTGCTTCTCCATAAGAACCAACTCCAACCCTTGGGCTGTCTTCATAGATTGGATGATATTCTGGCACACCATAAACAGCTGTGGAAGATATATACACAACCCTCTTTATGCCATGCTTTTTACTTAGCCCTAGCACATTTCTTGTCCCATCAATTGTAGTAGTAAATATATCCTTTTTCTTCCATAGAGGGAGAGCTGCAGCTGCATGAATTATTGCATCATATTTCCCTTTCCCAAGCACTTCATCGAGTTTCTCCCTATCTCTAACATCAACCTTATAGTAACCTGTCTTCTCAGGGTATTCTTCTTTTATGTAATCCTCGATATCAAGGATATCAATCTCTTCTATTCCTTTTTTGAAAAAATTATTAACAATATGGTATCCTAAAAATCCAGCTCCACCTGTTACAAGTACTTTAATTTTTACCTCCTAAAAATAGAAAAAATTGTAACAGATACTTATACAAGTATCAAGAATTATAATTGTCGCATTTTATTTAAGCAAATTTTTTAAAAATCTCATGCATGATTATGCATGCACTTACACCTACATTCAATGATTCAATCTTTTTAGTTTGAGCAATTCTTACTGTTGGAAATCTTTCAAATAAGCTCTTATTCAAACCTTTTCCTTCATTTCCAAAAATGACCAAACTCGGGAATTTTATGTCCCTTATCTCAACCATTTTCTCAACTTTCATAGAAGAAGTTAAATAAACATTAAAATTCCGTATCTCAGATTTCTTTAATAATGTTTCCAAATCAATAAAACTCTGGAAATTCACATCAAATATTGAGGTTTGAGCTGCCCTTAAAAATTTTACATTATTCACTTTTACACTTGATCCAGTAAAAACAAGCGAGTTAACCCCAAAAGCTGCGGCGCACCTGAACAGAGTACCTGCATTAGCCGGGTCCTGAACATTGTCCATAACAAAAATCAATTGAGATTTACCAAAATTAATTCTATTCCTTTTTATCTTTTTTACAGCTATAAAATCAGGCTTTTCCTTTAAAGATGATATTTTTTTCATAACTGTTTCACTTACAAACCAAATCTCTTTAACGCTATGTTCAGGAATTTTCAATTTACCTTCTCTTTTACAATCCACAATCAACTTAGAGATTTCAATATTTCTTGCTAAAATATCATTTACCAATTTTTCACCCTCGAAAAAACAATAATTTTCTTTTTCTTTCAATAAGGATTTCACCCTCTCATTTGAACGAGAACTAATCTTATAAATCACTCTCTATTCTCCTCTTGCATATCATCCTATCTTTAAACAATTTTTCCCATAAATATCACACCTGTCCTTTTCAAATTAAAACAAAAATTTCTTTCAGGGTCAATAGTTTTATAAATCTTAGAAAATCTCTCAAGCCCATTTTTTGAATAATCAATTTTTAATTTTAATTTATTATCAAAATAAGATATAGAATCAGTATCAATAATAAACTCATTTATTCTATCTTTGTATTTTTTGTAATTTTTAATTTCAATCTCATATTCTACAAAATGAATATCCTTTGTCAGTTTTCTAGATTCATTACAAATAACAACTTTTTTAAATTTAAGCTCTCCAGATACTGAATTTAACAATCCCAAAATCATCTGCTCGGTTAATTTAGAATCAAGATAAAGTTCAATCACTTCATTTAGGCCATATGCAAAAACCGGGAGAGGGGGCAAACATACCATTTTGAGCCTTGGATGAAAACCTTCAGTAATTTTAAAATCTATGCCGCATATCCTTATCAATCTTTCAATATATTTCATTAAAGACAAATGAGAAAAAAACCTGAAATCCCCTTTTTTTTCATAAAAAACTCTAACTTTATTGAAATTACATATAGACTCCTTCCTGTTATTCTCAATGTTCTCGTATTGGAATTTCAAACCTTCATGCTTCTTCATTTCAAAAAAACATGCCTTACAAGTTTCACATTTTAAATCAACGCATGATGGAGATGGGGCGCCTGATAAAGCTTTCTTGTACTCCCTTTTTAAAAACCCTTTTTTAAAATTAACCTCAATGAAATCCCAGGGCAAATCTTCATCAAGATCTATTTCAGTCAAAAAATCAGCACAATCACATTCCTTTATTAATTTATCCCAAACCGAATAATCAAAATCCAAATCCCAGGCAGAATAGATTTCACCCATTTTAAAAGCCTTTAGAATTAACTCTCCAACTCTTAAATCTCCCCTTGCAAGGATCGTTTCCACTATTCCTTTCTTAGGCAAATGGAAATCAAGGTCAATATTTCTATACCTTTTTAGCCCCTGTTTAATATGATTTATCCTCTTTTTAAGAATATCCAAACTTTCTCGATTAGCCCATTGTAAAGGGGTATGAGGTTTAGGAACAAAAGGTGAAAATGACGCATGGATTTTCATATTTTTGTTTTTTGATTTAATAATAAAGTTTATTTTTTCAATTAATTTAACAATTGAATCAATATCTTCCATTGTTTCTGTTGGAAGCCCGATCATAAAGTAAAGTTTTATCCTCTTCCAATTATATTTTAGAGCTAATTCCACTGCTTTGAAAATTTCATCATCCCGGACATTTTTATTTATAACATTTCTCAACCTTTCCGTACCTGCTTCTGGTACAATTGTAATGCCTGTTCTTCTAAAACAAGAAATAGCAGAAAGTAAATTGTCAGATATTGCAGAAGGCCTAAGAGAAGAAATAGAGAAAGATACGTGAGGATTTGTAACCCCTGGGATCAATTCAATCAATTCCTTTATATATGGATAATCACCAGAGCTCAAAGATAATAAAGAAAAAGATTCAAACCCGGTTCCTTTAAGAGCATATTTGATAAAATCTACATTTTTTTCAAGCGACTTAACTCTAAAGGGAGCATAAAAAGACTTAGCTTGACAGAACCTGCATGTTTGTGGACACCCTCTTGCAATTTCAACATCAAGACGATTAAAAACAACATTTGTGATTGGAACAATTATTTTTTCAAATTGAAAGGAATTGTCTATATCATTTAAAATCCTCTTTTTTATTTTTCTTGATTTCAGATCAGGTTTGTAAAACCTTCCTTCCTTTTTAATAGGAAATAATGAAGGAACATAAACACCTTCAACTTTATCAAACATATTTAAACAACTTTTTCTGCTTGATTTCCTTCCTTTTATTTCAAAAAGAATCTTATTTATATCAGGGAAAAGTACCTCACCATCCCCAATGCAAAAAAAATCGATAAATTCTCTCAAAGGCTCCGGATTTATAACAGAAATCCCCCCAGCAGCAATAAAAGGATAGTTTCTGTCTCGATCTTTTGTTTTTAAAGGAATCTGGGAGAGCTCTAAAATCTGCAAAATATTTGTATAGTTCATCTCTGTTAAAATCGAAAATCCAATCAAATCAAAATCTTTTAAGGGCACTCTGTTTTCTATTGAAAATAATGGGAAATGGTACTTTTTAAAGACTTCGATTGACTCTTTTTCAGGAAGGAAACATCTCTCAGCATTCACATTTTTTTTATTATTCAGAGTATGATATAAAATTTTAATACCATAATGACTCATGCCTATTTCATACTTATCAGGAAAAACAAGACATATATTTATTGAATCTTTATTGAAAATTTTTTTTACAACATTTATCTCTTTCCCAGTATAAGCTTGTGGGTTTCTCAATTTCAAAAAAAACTTATTTACATCCATTCAAATTTCTAAATAATTATTAATTTTGATTTTAAAGATTATAGCTTCCCCTATAAAAAAGGATAAAAGAGATGAACCTCCATAAGAAACAAAAGGAAGTGGTATCCCAAGAATTGGAAATAACCCAATTGACATCGATACGTTAATAAGAAATTGAAATAATATAAAAAAATTAAATAAATATACAAAGTAAAATTCTCTATCAGTTTTGGATTTAAAATTAAACTGTCTATAAAACAAAATAAAAAATAATAAAAATAAAAAGCTCACACCAATAAATCCAAATTCTTCGCCTAAAACTGAAACCACAAAATCTGTATGCCTTGTAGGAAGAAATTTATACTTAGATTGTGAGCCCTTTAAATAGCCCTTTCCATTAAGCCCACCTGAACCAATAGCAATTTTTGATTGAATAATTTGATATCCAGAAGATTGGCTGTATTTTTCTGGATTAAAAAAAGAGATTATCCTATTTTTTTGATATGGTTTTAAAATATAATTCCATGAAAGAAAAGACCCAATAATAACAAACATTATTGAAACAAAAATAATAGATAACTTTATTCTCTTCAACAATATTGAAATAATAATAAATGAAGTCAATATAAAAGCTGTTCCTAAATCAGGTTGTACAGCAATTAACAAAAAGGGTATTCCCAATAAAAACATCAATTTACAAAAAGTAAACCAATCAATAATTCTGATTTTCGATAAAATATTTGCAATACATAATGCAATTGGTATTTTTATAAATTCTGAAACTTGGACACCCACAAAACCAAATTTTAACCAGCTTTTTGTTCCACTCACAATTTGGCCAGCTATAAGCTGTATACTAAGTATAATACCCAAAATAACAAACAAGGCTAAACTAGATCTAAAAACGAATTCAGTCTTTATCCTAAGAACAATAAAGAAAGCAATTAATGAAATACTCAACCATAATAATTGTTTAAGATAATACGATTGCTCCAAACTTTGAGATACACTGTAAATCAATAAAATCCCGGATAGAGAGATTATTATAATTACTATAAAAGTAAATTTATCAAGATATTTCAGATAGTCATTCATTATTCAAATATTTTTTTGTAAATTTTTGCAGCTATAGGAGCTGCTACAGCTCCTGCATCTCCTCCATGCTCAACAAAAACAACAACAGCAATTTCCGGGTGATTTCTTGGAGCAAATGAAGCGAACCACGAATGTGCTTTGAATCTATATATTTTTGTCAATCTTTCATAATTTGGATTCTCTTTAGAAATAATCGGCTGAGTTCCGGTTTTTCCACATATATCAAGGCCTTTAACCTTAGCAGCCCTCCCAGTTCCTTCATCATTTACAGCTCTAAAAAGCCCTTCAATCAAAATTTCGAAAATTTTCCTTTTAATTGGAACATGTTTGAAAATTGGCTTAAATGTGCTTACAATCTTTCCATTCTCCTCTATTCTTTTTACTATATGAAGCTGCGGCATATTCCCCCTCAAAGCTACTGTACTGATCATTAATAAAACTTGAGCAGGAGTTACATTCAGCAGGCCTCCACCAATTGAAACAGAAATCGTCTCTCCTGGAAACCATTTTTGATGTAAATGTTCTAGTTTCCAGGATCTTGTTGGAATTAACCCAAGCTTTTCATTTGGGAGACCAATATTTGTTTGTGAGCCAAGGCCAAGCATTCTAGCATATTTTGCAATTATATCAATATTAAGTTTTTTCCCCAAAGTATAAAAAAACACATTACAAGAGTTCTTTAATGCATTATATATATCCATAGGTCCATGCCCAGAAGTATTCCAACAATGAAAAGTACGACCATATATTTTGACAGATCCATAGCAATTAACCACAGTTGATGTGTTAATAAGCTTTTCCTGCAAACCGACCAATGCCATTACAATTTTGAATACTGAACCAGGTGAATATAAACCTTGAATAAATTTATTAGTCAACGGTTTATTCGGGTTATTAATAAGCTCATTCCACTCATCTATACCCAAAAAACCAGAAAAAGACTCCGGGTTAAAATTGGGTTTACTAACAATCGCAATTATTCCACCAGTTCCTAAATCAACTACTCCAATTGATCCTATATAATCTTTAAAAATTTCTTCAATATATTCCTGAATATCCCAATCAATTGTAAGAACTATTTTTTTGCCTATTTTTGGATTCTTTTCACTCAATACTTTTTGAATTCTACCAAGATTATCTTTAAGAACTATTTGAACACCATTAATGCCTCTGAGATATTCTTCACATTGCTTTTCAATACCACTTTTTCCGATATTTTCACCTAAATTGTATGTTCTGTATTTTTCTCGATTCAACTCTTTAAGGGTTATTTCCCCCATATATCCCAATATGTGAGAACCTATCCTTTTATATGGATATAACCTTGTTGGTTCTATTGCAATTTTAAATTCAGGGAATTCATCAAAACGACTTTTTATATAAATAACTTTATCAAGAGATAAATTTTTCTTTATTGGGATTGAATAAGATCCTGGATATCCTTTATATTTATTAATTCTATTTAAAATCTTTTCCTTATCAATATTAGTAACCAAATTTATAAATTTAATTGTCTTTTCAAAATCCTTAATACTCTTTCTTATTAAAAATAAACTGAAATTTAACCTATTTTCAGCAATTATATTATTCTTTCTATCAACAATTAAACCTCTCTGAGCCTTTATCTCAATTTCTCTATAAATATTCTTAATTGCTAGAGTCTTATAATAGTCACATTTTAAAACCTGAATATTCCAAAAAGCAAACAAAAGAACTATAAATAAAAGAAGTAATACTATACTCACAAAAATGGATATTCTTTGCGTATCTTTTATTGATAATATTCTCTTTTCAATATACATTTAAAACTTTTTTCATTTTTGGAAAAATGTTTAATATCATCCCAACAAATCCTGTTAGAAGTGGCTGGTATACAACCAGGCTTAACAATATTTTATAGCCGAATATAAAATGGAGGAAAACATTTGCAATAATGTTTGAAAAAGCTAATGAAATAGCAATAAACAAAAAAACAAAAATATTCTTCCTTAAATCAATGTATCTGAACACTTCATTTATTAAAAAAGCAGTAATTACTCTTGAAAAACCAAATACTCCAATAATTCCACAAGTAAAATAATCTGTTGCCCATCCAATTAAACTTGCAAAAGCAACTGTTTTTACAACTCCTTTCTTTATTGATATATATAGAATAATTAAATAAAGTAAATCAATGTTTAACTTCAAAACATTAATATATCTATTGATTATTATTTGAGCAAAAAATAGTAAAATAAAAAGCAAAACCCTAATTCTATTTTTCATCTTTAATAATTATCAACTGTTTAATAGACTCTTCTATAAAAAAAGGTTTAACATAAACCTCTTGTATCAGGTGACCTTTAGTAATTTTAACAACCTTTCCTATAGTAATGTAAGGAGGGAAAATTTTATCAGTACCAGAAGTTATAACAAGATCATCTACTTTTACAGGCATAGTCTCTATCAAATAATTAAAATTGCATAATTTATTATTATTCCCGGTTAATAACCCCTCTAACTTATTATCTTTAATATAAGCCCCGACACCACTAATATTACTTGTAACTAGTCTTACTTTTGAAGTAAACCAGGTTATTGGTTCCACAATTTTCCCAACTAATTCCACTTTCTTGTTCAAAATAACCATATTCTTTTTTATTCCATCTTTTGAGCCCTTGTTTATCATAACGCTATTAAAAGGGATACTATTATCAACTGAAATGACTTCTGCAACAATAAAAGAATCAAATTTCTTTTCGACACTTTTAAGAAAATCCAATCCTTCTATTTTTTTTCTCAAAATATAATTCTCATATTTCAGTTTTGTAATCCTTTTTTTTAAATCATAATATTTATCAAATGTGTTTTTTAAAAAAACATAGTGTTTTAATTCAAAAGATATAAAATCAATTGTTTTTTGAAAGCCGATTTGAAAGGGTGATGCAAAAGAACTAATAATGTTTTGAAAAAGAGACCTTTTGTTTTTTAATATAATACTTGAAGACATTAAGAATAAATTTAAAAATAGAACTAAAACCAGAACTGTTATCTTTTGTTCCTTTTGGCTTTCCCTCTGGAACATAATTAAAAAATCTGACCAAATTTTTTCAAAAGATCAACATTTTCGAGTATTTGACCAGCTCCAAGTACTACTGATGAAAGAGGATCTTCTGCAAGAAATACAGGGAGTGATGTTTCCTCCCTCAATCTAATATCAAAATTTTTCAGTAATGCTCCACCGCCAGAGAGAATAATCCCCCTATCTACAATATCTGCAGAGAGTTCCGGGGGTGTCTTTTCAAGTGTAACCCTTACTGCTTCAATGATAGTATGAACAACATCTTCTAGAGCTTCCCTAATTTCATTATCACTCACTGTTATTGTTTTAGGGATCCCATGGGCAAGATCCCTCCCTTTGATTTCCATCTCAACACTTTCATCAAGAGGATATGCAGATCCAATCTCAATTTTTATACGCTCAGCAGTTTTCTCGCCTATTAATAAATTATATTTCTTTTTAACATATTGAATTATAGCTTCATCCATTTCATTACTTGCTGTTCTTATAGATTTAGCAGTGACAATTCCTGACAAAGAAATTACAGCAACATCTGTTGTCCCTCCGCCAATATCTACGATCATATTACCACCAGCCTCAGTAATAGGTAATCCAACACCAATTGCTGAAGCTATTGCCTGTTCTATCAAAATAACTTCATTTGCTCTTGCTCTTACAGCAGCATCTCTTACAGCCCTTCTTTCAACCTGAGTAATTTCAGAAGGAATCCCTATAACAATTCTTGGTCTTAGAACCTGGCTGCCTAGTCTTGACTTCTTTATGAAAAATTCTAACATTTTCTCTGTTACTTCAAAATTCGCTATAACTCCATCCTTCATTGGTCTTATAGCAACAATATGGGAAGGTGTTTTGCCCAGCATCTCTTTTGCCTCTCTCCCAATAGCTTGGATTTTCTCAGTGTTTTTATCCAAAGCTACAATAGAAGGCTCCCTAATTAAAATCCCTCTCCCTTTTGCAAAAACCAATGTGTTTGCTGTACCCAGATCAATAGCGAGATCAGAGCTTAATAAATTGTACATTTTCGAAAATAAACCCATACATTATCTCCTTCAAAACTTTATAGTTGCCATGCCTCTATTTATAATTCTATGTTTCGAATAAAACTCACTCTTCAAAAATAATAACCCCTTTCTCTATAATTGTTTCAACTTCAGATGGAGAAATAAGTCTAAAAACAATAAGTTTCTTACCAACAGATTTAAAAAACAAGCTATAAAAAAATTTTCCATCACTATCAATTGATACAGGTTCATCATTTACAAATAGCTGAGAATTTACATCAGCATCACCTTTTATTAAAACAACATTTCCACTAACACTTAAAGAATCTATATATAATTTCGGCGGTCTTAAAGCTAGTTTTTTATCAATCAATCTTGCTGTTATCTTTATATTCCCAATAACTGATGGACAACCCTCTATCTTTCTTTCTTTATCATAAGGAAATACCTGCCAGAAAAACTCCTTTAAATCTTCAAATTTGAGGAAATCAATGGCAATTTTATTGTCTCTTATGGTTTTTTCATATAACACTTCTTCTTTTAAATTTGATGAATACAATCTAAATAAATAGTTTGATGCACCCATCACACTTTTCCATTTAAACCTAACAATAGAATCTCCAAGCTTTTCTATAAACAAAATTTTCTTTTCAGGAGAAATATACTCTGGAAAAGATAAAATTCCATATTTTTCAGCTCTTTGGTTTTTTCTAAATACCAACAATTGGTTTGAACGCAAATTATAGGTCTCATTTTTATAAAAAAGATTCAAGCTCCCTGAATAATTCCATACCTTTAAAGAATTATCTGTAATTTTAACTCTTCCGGAATTTGATAAAGTCATTATGTTTTGTGATGATAAAACTAAAACCTCAATTTTCTCTTTTCCTATTTGTTTATTCCAATAAAATTCACCTTCTTGTAAGTAGCATTCCTTTATTTTCGGTCTATAAGATATTTTAGAGTTAGGTAAAGCAATAAAGCATGTATTAGAAAAAAAGAATTCAAACGATGTTTTAGAATCTGATATTAAAGTAAATTCACGTGTATACTTCATGTTCTTAACATAGATTGGAACTGTCATCGCTGAATCTTTATAAACTTTTCCTTTTCCAGAGATCTTAGTTACCTGAAATTCAGAAATTTTATTGATTTGTGAATTTAGCAAACAATTATACTTGTTTATAAAATAAAACGAAATAATAACCAGAACAAAAACTATAGATAAAAAAAATATTTTTATCTTTCTCATAGTTTTATATTATCAAAAAGAGTAAAGAAAATCAATTAAAATGATCTTGAATTAAAATTAACAAAAAGCTTACCCAGATTTAAGATCAGGCATTAAAAAATCCCAGCTTTGTTTCAATGTTTTATGCTCTAAACACTCATTCAATTTTTTTATAAATTCAGCTCTTGGTATTTCCCTTGCACCAAGGCTCATTAAATGCCATGTATTTACCTGGCAGTCAACCATTAAAAACCCCATATGCTGAAGTTTCTTTACAAACATAATAAACCCAAACTTTGAAGCATTAGTTATCTTGTAAAACATTGATTCTCCAAAAAAACACTTACCAAGAGAAACCCCATATAAGCCACCAACAAGGTCTTTGCCTTTCCAGACCTCAACTGAATGAGCTAAACCAGATTTATACAATTCCGAATAGGCATCAATCATTTCATCAGTGATCCATGTTTTTTCTTGAGACTTTCTCTGTTTAGCACAATTTTCAATAACCTCTTTGAAATTCTTATCACATGTTAAATTAAATGAATTTTTACTCAATAATTTTCTCATACTTTTTGAAACATGAAGCTCAAAGGGAAAGAGTACACATCTCGGATTTGGTGACCACCAAAGAATTGGCTCCCCTTCAGAATACCATGGGAAAATCCCATTTATGTAGGCATTTACAAGCCTTTCATAAGAAAGATCGCCACCCATAGCTAAAAGCCCAATACTAGATGTAAAATTAACTGATGGAAATACAGGATCTTTACCTAGCACAAAAATATTCATTTTTAAATAAAATAGTTAATAAACGGGTTTAAGAATTAATTTGAATAATAATATTATCATCCTTAACATCAGCAACAGCTGTACCACCCTCAGACAACTTTCCAAATAGAACTTCATTCACAAAAAAGCTTTTTATTTTATCTTGAATAAGCCTTGATACTTCTCTTGCGCCAAAAAGTCTCGAATAACCCTTTTTGGATAACCATTTATAACATTTTTTTGTGATCTCCAGTTTTATTTTTTTCTCCTCTAATTGCTTTTGAAACTCTTTTATATTTTTCTTAACTATACGCAAAACAATACTTTCATCAAGACCATTAAAAATAACAATTTTATCAAGACGGTTTCTGAACTCAGGAGAAAAATGTTTTTCAACTGCAGCATTTATGGATTCAGTATTAGTAACCTTATCTTCAAAGCCAATTTGTTGCTTCCCAAGCTTTCTTGCTCCTGCATTTGATGTCATGATAATAATTACATTTCTAAAATCTGCTTTTTTCCCATTATTATCAGTTAGAGTGGCATAATCCATAATCTGTAGTAATGTATTAAAAATATCTGAATGTGCTTTTTCAATCTCATCAAGTAGAAGGATTGAATGCGGTGATTTTCTTATTGCTTCAGTTAACAACCCTCCCTGATCAAACCCAACATATCCAGGAGGTGCTCCAATCAGCCTTGAAACCGTATGTTTTTCCTGATACTCACTCATATCAAAACGATTAAGCTTTAGTCCTAAAACCAATGACAATTTGCGAACAAGTTCAGTTTTCCCAACACCTGTTGGTCCTACAAAGAGCATAGAAGCTACGGGCTTATCTGGCTCACGGAATCCAGCTCTTGATCTTTTTATAGCCTCAACTACATTTGATATAGCCTCTTTCTGGCCAAACACCTCTTTCTCAAGCTCTTGCTCAAGGCTCTTAAGTTTTATATTCTCTTTTTCAGACACTCTTTTTTCAGGTATTCTAGCTATTTTTGAAACAATTTTTTCAATCATACTCTCATCTATCTTTATCTTTTTTAAACTTCCTTTAGAATTTTTAATTTTAACCAAAGCTCCAGCTTCATCAATAACATCTATAGCTTTGTCTGGCAGATAACGATCATTTATATATTTTGCAGATAATTCAGCAGCTGATTCCAGAGCTTTATCTGAATAAACCACATTATGGAATTTTTCATACTTTTCCTTTAATCCATGTAAAATAACAATAGTTTGCTCAATTGAGGGTTCAGGGATATCTATTTTTTGGAATCTTCGCGATAGGGCATGATCTTTGTCAAAATATTTCTTATAATCTTCAAAGGTTGTAGAACCAATGCATTTGAGTCTACCTGAGCTAAGAACAGGCTTTAAAATATTTGATGCATCCATTGATCCTCCTGAAACAGCACCTGCGCCAACCACATTGTGAATTTCATCAATAAAAAGAATTGCATTATCTTGTTTTAATATCTCATTTAAAACCCGCTTCATCCTTGCTTCAAAATCGCCTCTATACTTTGTTCCAGCTAATAATGCCCCCATATCAAGAGCATATATTTTTGCATCTTTTAATGATTCCGGAACACTATTTTTTGCAATCAACTGAGCCAGGCCTTCTGTTATTGCAGTTTTACCAACACCTGGATCACCAACATGAATAGGGTTGTTTTTCTGTCTTCTTGATAAAACCTGAATAGTCCTTTGAATAACATCTTCCCTTCCAATTACTGGATCCATTTCTCCAGCTGCAGCCTTAGCTGTAAGTTCTAAAGCAAATGAATCAAGAAAACTTTTTTTCTTTTTCTTCTCTCTCCTCTCTATACCAAAACCATCCTCTGCTTTGTATTCTTTTTCTTCATTTAAAGAAAAATCAGAACTCACAGAAACACCGTGAGATATATAATTTAAAATATCAAATTTAGATATTCCCTCTTTTTCAAGAAAATATACAGCAAATGAATCTTTTTCATAATAAAAAGCTGCATAAATATCTCCAATATTAACTTCCTCCTTCTCAGCAGACACAACATGTAAAACCGCATTTTCTATCACATTTTGAAACCCTCTTGATTGAACCGGCTCTTCATTCTCACCTATTGTTGGGATATAACCATTTTTAAAAAAATCCTCTAACTCCTTCTTTAGTCTATTTATATTCCCATTAACATTAACTATAATTTCTCTACCATTTTCAAAAAAAAGGGAAGCATATAAAATGTGCTCAGGCAAAATATATTCATGTTTTCTATTTTTTGCCTCATTAAAAGCAGCAGATAAAATATCATTTAACTCATCATTTATTTTCATGGCTTTAAACCCTATTTCTAAATTATTATGTCTCTTCCAAACTACATTTTAATGGGAATTCATTCTGTGCAGCTAATTGATAAACCTGACTGATTTTCGTTAAAGCTATATCATAAGTATACACACCACAAATGCCAATACCTTTTTTATGTACATCAAGCATAATCGTGGTTGCTTCTGCACCGGGTTTATGAAAAACCGAAACCAGAATTCGAACAACAAAATCCATTGTTGTGTAGTCATCATTATGTAAAACAACACTGTACATTTTAGGGGTTTTCAAAGTTGTTTCTTGTTTTAACTCAGATTCAATACCAATAAAACTATTAAGATCAAAATCTTCACTCATTTA
>JAUWNT010000114.1 GCA_030612495.1 Candidatus Aminicenantota bacterium | reverse complement strand
ATGATTATGCGAATAATTTTTATACAGTTGCAAAAAGTTTTGCAAATTTTAAATATTTTGAGAAAAAGCAAACATCAATTTATAAGCTTTTATACTATCTTGGTATTGATAAAATAGAAACCGGATTTAGATGTTATGGTTTTCCAATCCCAGATATATCGAAATTTGAAGACCCT
Source organism: Candidatus Aminicenantota bacterium (assembly GCA_030612495.1). Classification (GTDB taxonomy): domain Bacteria; phylum Acidobacteriota; class Aminicenantia; order UBA2199; family UBA2199; genus JAUWNT01. The sequence continues at coordinate 6,697 of JAUWNT010000114.1, read as the reverse complement.
TTAAAGGAGGCCATAAAAGAAATTTATAATGTAAAAAATAGGAATTTTAATTTTTATTCTATTGATAGGATAGCTGATTATCCGAGGATTGATTTGGATTATGAGAGAGATTCAAAAAAACTGCACAAAGATGTAAAAAAAACAATTGCAGAAATGCTTTTCCAAGTAGTTGAATCATATAAATGGTGGGAAAAAGCATTTAGAAATGTAAATTATAAAGATATGACAAAAATATTTGAGTTAAGAGATCTTGTTGATACACAATATGATGCAATGGAATATTTTCCTGAAATTGATGATGTAATGTCAAAAATTGATTTAAATTCATTTTATTATTCTTGTTTAAGGTTAAGCTTTGCATCTGAAAGGCTTGCATACACTTTAAAAGAACTAAGAAAGAGAAAAAACATCAATTGGAATGAGCAAAATGCTGATATTAATACTCCTTTAGGGAAAATAATTGTGAGAGGAAACAAATATGACAGAATAGATACACAAAAGAGTTTACTTATAATAGATTTTGGAGGAAATGACAAATATTATGGGAACCCGGGAGGTAATAGTGATATTGAGCATCCTTTTGGGATTTTAATAGATTTATCCGGAAATGACAAATATAATTGCACAAATAATTTACCTTCTATGGGTGCAGGTATACTTGGTATGGGAATTTTGATTGACGTAAAAGGTAATGATAATTACAGAGCTGATTCCTTTTCACAGGGAGCAGGTCTTATTGGTGTGGGAATTCTTGCAGACTTTTCAGGAACTGATAGTTATACTTTAAAATATAGTGGTCAGGCCACAGGGTATTTTGGAGTAGGTATGTTATTGGATTATTCAGGGAGAGATTTTTATAGGATCTGGGCAAATGGACAGGGATTGGGTGGAACAGGAGGAGTTGGAATACTTATTGATTCAAAAGGAGATGATTATTATTATGCAGAACCAAATGCTAAAATAACAGGAAGAGGAGATTATCATTCGGAAAATAAATTAAGTTACTCTTATGCTCAAGGCTGTGGAGTTGGAAGAAGAGGAGATATATCTGATGGCCATTCCTGGGCAGGCGGGATTGGAGCACTAATTGATATTAATGGTGATGATAAATATACATCTGCTAATTGGTCTCTTGGGAGTGCATATTGGTTCGGAATCGGAACACTCTATGATGGGGAGGGAGATGACAGGTATAAAGCATCTGTTTTTTCTTTAGCATCAGGTGCTCATTATTGTATAAGCACTTTAATAGATGAGCAGGGAAATGATAGGTATATTGGAACTGGAGATTCGAAAATGGATCTTGGTTTTGGTCATGATTACACAATCAGTCTATTTTTAGATAAAAGAGGCAATGATAAATATTCTATTTCAAAAAATGGTTTTGGCTTTGCCATTAACATGTCTCAATCTTTTTTCCTGGATTTACATGGAGATGATACATACAAAATTTCAAATGATAGAGAAGGATTTGGAATTGTTAATGATATAAAACCTCCATTTTCGATTTATTCAATGTTTCATGCATTTTCATCCCAATTGGGGCTTTTTATAGATGCGAATGGAAAAGATAAATATATAGCATCTAACAAGGATATGCATATGAAAAATAACTTTTTATTAAAAAGCAATTTTAATAAATGGAATTATGGTATAAATGCTGCTCTTTTTATTGATACTGAGATCAAAACTCTAAATTGGTTTAAAACTATTTTTAAAGAAAGTTCGGATTAATCTATATCTTGAATAATTTTTATTATTAATTAATTTTTTAATTGAATTAAATATTTAATAACAAAAAATGCAATAACTAAAAGAGAGAAGTAAAAAACTTTATACTCTCTGTTTTTCATATAAAATGAGATATTAAATTGAGAATCCTTAATTATTTTAATCTTTGGAAAGAAAGTATTTAAATTTTTAGACCAGATTTCATATTTTTCCCCAAATTTTTTCTTAAGCCTTTTATTTTCAATACTAATAAGGAATGGGAAAAACAGAAAATAAAATACAAAACAGATTATATAAGCATATATATTATGTGCTGCAAAAGCAATTCCTATTCCAAGTATGAAATTTCCAAAATAGAGCGGGTTTCTTGTTAAAGAGTATGGTCCTTGTGTAGCTAATTCATTATCTTTGTTTATATATCCAGAAGACCACCCTCTGAAAGATACTCCAATTAGCATAATAAAGAAACCTATTGGAATAGATAATATTGTTGGTTCAGAAAAATATAGAACTACAATCAAACATATAATGCCAATTGTTGATCTATACTTAATAATAGCTTCAATTAAATTTAAATTTTTCATATATATCATATACTGCTTTAATTACTTTATTAATATCTATTTCTCTTAAACAATCTATTTTATCACACTTTTTTTTGTAACAAAAACTACATGGTAATTTTTTAAAAACATTTACGCTTTCTTCCAATAAAGAACCATTTCTTTGAGGAGAAGTAGGGCCGAATATACCTACAGATGGTGTTTTAACCATATCTGCAATATGAAGTGCAAGAGTATCACTTGTTATGACAATGGCTGCATACTTTATAAATAGTATAAGTTCATCAAATTCCATAAAAGGCGTTATTATAGTATTTGTTGACTCGGATATTTTTTCAGCTACCATTTTTTCATTTATATTTCCCCATAAGATTACAGTTTTGAATTTTGTTTTTAATTTGTTGATTATAAAGATAAATTGATCAGGTTCGAGGACTTTTGTATTCCAACCTCCTCCAATATTAACTATAATAAATTTATTTTTTTCCAAATTATTTTCATGAATAAAATTGTTTAAGTTTTCTGCTGGCTGAAGCTCTTTTAAAGGATAATATATTTCAAAATCTGAGTTTAAAGATCCAGATGTAAATAGAGCTAAGTCCATATTTTTAAATATAACATGTTTGTTTCCATCAAAATAATCAGCGCTTTTATTGTAAAAATGTTTTGCAAAAGGTTCTTTCAGGTTTTGTTTGTCGAAACCATATGAATAGCCTTTAAGAGAATATGATAAAAAAGCGGATTTTATAAGTCCCTGAAAATCAATTATTAAATCAAATTTTCTCTTATACTTTTTAATTATTTTTCTAAACTCTTTAGTTTTATTTAAGAAACCTTTTATTTTTAAGTTAATAACAATCACTTCATCAATTCCATAAAAGTTTTTTAATAATTTAGAGCCTGATTGCTCAACAATCCAGCTTATTTTTGAATCAGGGAACCTTTTTCTTAAAAAATTGAAAGCTGGGATTGTGTGAATTATGTCTCCATGAGAGGACAGTTTAATAATTGCTATGTTTTTATAATTTGCAGTTTCCATTATAATTCATGAATTATTAATGATCTTTTTAAGAATTTCTGAGGTAGAATGAATTTTTTCTCCCCCAACTATTGCAATTTTTCCTCCATAAGATTTAACAGTCTCTTTCTCAGGTACTGTATCTATCGTGTAATCAGATCCTTTGCAATGGAAGTCAGGTTTCAATATGAGGAGGATTTTACCAACAGTTTTATCATCAAACATTGTAATATAATCAACACATTCAAATGATGATATTATTTTCATCCTGCCTTTTTCATTAATTATTGCCCTGTGTTTTCCTTTCAAATTTTTCAATGACCTATCAGAATTTAATGCAACAATTAGAATGTCTGCTTTTTTCTTTGCTGCTTTTAGATATCTGATATGTCCAATATGAATCAGATCAAAACCACCGTTTGCAAATGCTATTGTTTTATGATTTTTTCTTTCTTCAGCTATTTTTTTTTTTAAGGCTTTGATCTCAAAGAATTTATTTGAGTTCATTGTATAGTTCTTTATAATGTATTGGATATGCACCCTCTTTCATTACAACAATGCCAGCTGCAATATTAGCAAGTTGTGCTGATAAAAGAAGGCTTGCTTTTGAAAGCAATGAGAGGCTAAGAACAGATATTACAGTGTCTCCAGCTCCAGTAACATCAACAATATCAGAAGAGCCATATATATTTATGAGCTTTGGTTTCTTATTTTTTTCAAAAACAATCAGTCCCTTGTGGCCTCTTTTTAAAATTATTCCTTCAGCTTCTATTTTTTCAAGTAATTCTAAACCTGCTTTAAAAAAATCTTTTTCAGAATAGAAATTATTATCTGGAAACATTCTTTTTACCTCTGGCTCATTTGGAGTTGCTATTGTTGTGTTATGAAATTTTAAAAAATTATTTCTCGAATCAATTGTTACCAGTTTTGATGGGAAAGATTTTTTTATATTATTGAGTATATCTGGTTTTGCTGACTCGAAAATATAATCAGATATTATTAGTAAATCTATATTTTCTAATAAATCTAAAAGTATTTTTTCGATCTTTTTGTATAATGTATTATTTATTTCTAACCTGTTTAGTTTATCTATTCTTAATACCTGTTGCTTTTTTGTGCTTTCCCCTCCAGAGAGAATTCTACTTTTTTTTGGAGTTTTATAATTTTGAACTTCAATCAGGTAATCTAATTTTATACCATTTTTTTTCAGAATCTCTTTTAAGATTTTTCCATCCGAATCTTCTCCAATGAATCCTACTGGAATAGGTTTAGCTCCAAGAGATTTTATATTTAAAACTACATTTCCAGCTCCTCCTAATTTAAATTCATTTGATTCGAATTCAGTAACAAGTACTGGAGCTTCACGGGAGATTCTGCCTGTTGTTGTATAGATATATTCATCAAGAATTAAATCTCCCCATACAATAACCTTTTGGTTAGAAAATTTTTTTATTATATTTTGAAATTCTTTATACATTTATTCCTGTTTATATGTAACAAAAGCAGTAAAGCTTTCATCTCCTTCATCATTTACTGATGTAATGCCATAAGTATATTCCGTATTCTTATCAACCTTTCTATCCCAGTATACAAATATTGAAGGGTCAAACTCAGTAATAAGAGTTTTTTCAGATCCATTAATATAATAAATCTTATATTTTGCAATATTTTTACCCTGATTTAATGGATTTGCTTCCCATGTTAAAAGATTAAGATATTCAGTTTGCAAAAGAGAATAGTTTATCTTTTGTTCAATAGAAAAATTTATTGGAGGTGCTACCTTAATTAATTTTATAATTGACTTTCCAATATCAATTCTGGGTTTTGAATGACCTGTACCACATTTTGTTTTTACAGGTTTCCCTTCATTAACTAATGAATTTAAAGCTTCATTAAAACTCAAATCTGGCGCACATTGCTTTAATAATGCCCATGAGCCAGTAACATGAGGCGTTGCCATTGAAGTTCCACTCCAATAAGCATAACTTTTATTATTATTATCTGTAGAAGAGAGTATTGATTGACCGGTAGCAAATAAGTCTAAAAGTGCAGAGTCCCAATTGCTAAAATTGGACTCTTTATCATTTTTACTGGTAGAGCCTACTGCTACAGCTGATGATATGCATGCAGGCGCACAGATACCATCACAAAAGTAATCATTTCCTGATGCAATAATTGTAGCAATTCCAACTTGATTAAGATTCTCAATTGCCATTTTTTCTAAATTGTAATCTTCATTACAAGAATCTTGGTTACTATATTTATCTCCTCCAAGACTCATATTTACAGCAGCGATCTTATAGTTATTTCTTTTTTTATAAACAAATTCAAGTGCTTTTAATTGATCGGAATCATAACTCATCACACATGGAGCTCCATCACAATCTGCTGCTGAGAAACGTGAAAAAACCTGTATTGCAATAACACTTGCATCTTTTGCTACACCATAAAATCCTTTTTTGTTATTTCCGCATGCTATTCCAGCAACATGAGTTCCATGATCATATCCTGCATAAAATGATTCATAATGAGCAGCAGCTCCTTTCCCTGACATTGAGGAATTTCCATTTGGGCAATCTTTTTTTAAGGAATAGCATTGTTCAACAATATTTTTACCCGTAAAAAATTCATGTGATCTTCGTATTCCAGTATCAATTGTTACAATATACCAGCCTTTTCCTGTAAAGCCCATATCCCATGCATCTTTTGCTCCAATTATCTTTGTCGAATCACTTAATTTAGGTTCCTTCAAATTTTCATTTTGAGCATTGATTTTTATAATATAGGGTAGGGGAATTGGCTTATCTTCTATGATATTAACTACTTCCGGAGCATTTTCTAATGATTTCATAGCATTTTTTGATACATTTAAAGCAAGATATGGAAGAGTCGAAAATGTATGATTTATTTCATACGATTTATTATTTAACTTATAAAGAACAGAATCTGTTGTGAGAGAAATTGCCTTTTCTAATTCAATATCAGCATTTATTGCACTTTGTATATAAAAAAAGTCAGTATTCCCTGTTTTATATCTTGTTGATTCAGCTGTTAATCTATCAATATCAGGTACATCCATTTTTATAATAATATTAATATGGCCTTTATTTATAGCAGTTTGTAAGAGTTCATTGTAATTAAAATCTTTATATGAAGTCCGTTTTGAGCTATACAATAAAATAATTGGGATAAAAAGAAATAAAACAATGAATATTTGTTTTAGTTTTTTATTAAACAACAATATTATATCTCCATTTATTATTATTTTTTATAATATAAAATTAACTTTTAAAAGTCAAAAATTTATAAGAGAAATATGATTTTAAATTATTTTTTCGTTTTTATGAATGAATTGATTCATAAATTCTATTTTGTTATAATTAAT
>JAUWNT010000185.1 GCA_030612495.1 Candidatus Aminicenantota bacterium | reverse complement strand
AATTGCAGTTAGTAATCCTATGAAAATGATATGGCTTGCTGTTACATTGGGGACTGGCGGTGCAAAACCATACTTTTTTGAAGATATGCTAGAACTTTTCAGGCAGTTTTGTGGAAGGAAAATAAGAATTGTACCAGAAAAAAAACAGGGATCCCATTTTTTGTTAATCCCTATTATATTTCACTTCTCCATGTTAGAGTACCATATTTTGCGATAGGAGCAGATCTTGCAATAAGAGATTATGTAATATATACACAAAAGCTTGTTGATGAATTTGGGAAGATTGTTGCATGGGAAAAGGAGGATGAGGTTGAGCCAGGAAAGCCAAATGCAGGTGGGTGGCTCCTTCCATCTTTTCATAATGTTCACAGGCGTTACCCGGATGTTGCCATACTGATCCCTGATTCCATGGGTCGTGCATGTGGAGGACTTTGTGCTTCATGCCAGTGCCAGAGAATGTATGACTTTCAAAATGGAAATTTAAACTTCAACTTGAATAAACTCAAACCAAAAGAGAGCTGGCCACAGAAACTTAAAGAATTAATGAAATATTTTGAAGATGATTCACAGTTGCGTGATATTCTGATAACAGGAGGAGATGCTCTTATGAGTTCAGATAAAAGCCTTTCAGAAATTCTTAATGCAGTTTACAAAATGGCAGAAAACAAAAAAAATGCGAATAAAAAAAGAAAAGATGGAGATAAATATGCAGAATTATTAAGAGTAAGGCTCGGTACGAGGCTTCCTATTTATCTCCCCCAGAGAATAACACATGAGCTTGTAAAAATATTATATGAATTTAAGAAAAAAGCATTAAGAGTTGGAATAAAACAATTTGTGGTCCAGACTCATTTTGAATCTCCAATGGAAATTACACCTGAATCAAAAGAGGCTGTAAAAAGACTTATTTCAGCTGGTTGGATAGTAACAAATCAACATGTACTTACTGCTGCTTCATCAAGAAGAGGTCACAATGCAAAATTAAGACAGGATTTAAATAAAATAGAGGTATTGCCTTATTATACATTTACAGTAAAAGGATATATGGAAAATTACCATAATTTTGCAACAAATGCAAGAGCTGTGCAGGAACAGATGGAAGAAAAAATAATTGGTAAAATACCAAAAAATTATTACAAGGAGATGAGGGAGCTTCCTGAAAAAACAAAAAACCTAATTGAAAATATAGAAAGATTGAAAGATTTAGCAGGCCTTCCTTTTTTTGCATCAGACAGGAATGTTTTGAATCTTCCAGGGGTTGGGAAAAGCCTTACATTCAGAGTAATTGGAATAACAAGGTATGGAAGGCGAATACTGGAATTCGATCATGACTCTACACGAAAACATAGCCCTATTATAAAAAAGATGGGGAAAGTAGTGATAATAGAATCAAAATCCATAAGTGAATATCTACAGCAGTTACAAGAGATGGGTGAGGATATATCAGAATATAAGAACCTTTATGGGTATTCAATAGGTGAAACTGAAAAGCGTATTCCCGTGTATGAATATCCTGATTATGATTTTAAAACAACAGATAAAATTACTAACCTGAAGATCAGTTGAATTTTATGCTTCATTTTTTAATTACATTTTTTCCGGAATTGGTATTCCCATTATATAATAGAGTTTTTCAAGTTTATTCTTAAGTAGTAATATCAAGCTTATTCTTAAATTTTTTAAATCTTTGTTTTGTTCGGAAATGATTGAAAACAAGTGATAATAATGGTTGAATTTCTGGCATAATGAATAGGTATATTTTGCTATTACAGAGAGTTCGTTTGAAAAAATAGCAAATTCGATTTGAGAGTCAATTAAGGAGAGGTCTAATAAAATTTCATAATATATTATAAATTCATTCTCGCTCAAAATAGAAATATCAGTAAGATTTTTCAAATCTATTGAAAAATCCTTAATTTCGAGTTTTTTAAGTATACTATTTGTTCTTACCAATGTATATTGAAGGTAAGGCCCAGTATCGCCTTCAAATGAAAGTGCGTCTTTAAAATCAAATGCAATAACTGAGTTTGAATTAAATTTTATCATAAAATATCTTAAAGCACCTATAGCAATTTCTTTTGCGATTTTTTTTGCTTTAATATCTTCCATTTCAGGGTGTCTCAATTTAACCTCTTCCAATGATTTTTCAATTAATTTTTCAATAAGTTCATCTGCTTTTACTGCAATCCCCTTCCTCCCGGAAACTTCTATATAAGGTTTTTTTTCCTCTTCTTTTAAGATTTTAAACCCAAGCTCTTTAACACACATTGGAGTAAGAGCAACCATTTCATAGGAAAAATGAACCTGTTTCTTTTTAGAGTCTGACCCTGTAAGATTATCAAGGACTTGCGAAATAATATTCTGAAGGTATGACTGCCTTGTATCAATTACATTGTAAACCATTTTTGCATTTCCAAATCCATGGATATTTAGATCAGGTTTATTATAAGTGATGAATATCTCTTTTTTATTATTGTATTCTGAGAATTTCCTGAAATAGAAATCCTTTTTGAAAAGTCCTACTTTCCATAAAGTATAGGCTATATCCTTGCCTATATATGTTACAGTATTATTTGATCTAATAATTATCTTTTCAATATTTTCTTTGTCATATTTTATGACCCAACACCCCTTTTTATCTGGATCTTTGGATAGATACATAACACCTTTTTTCTTCATTATATCAGCTGCTTCTTTGAAAAAATTGAGTTCGATAATATCACTTTCTCTTACCAAAAGATCATATTTTATTCCAATTCTACCCATTACTCTTATGTGATCTTTTAAAACTTCCTGAGAGATATAGTCACTAACTTCATATTCTGGATCTATTTTTTTTTCAATTTTTTCATGTATTTGAGTTCTTTGCTTAAGCATATTGTTATCTTTTTCAAATAGTTTATTTACTTCTGGATAAAGTTGCCATAAATATGAAGCAAGGTCTTTTATCTTTTTTATGTCTTCAATTTTTTTACTCTTATAATATAGTAATCCCCACACAACATCTGTAAGTTGGATTCCAGTATCATCTATATAATTTTGAATCTCTACCTCATATCCAAGATATTTTAAACTTTTAGCAAGAGTATCTCCAAGGCATGAATTTCTCAAATGTCCTATATGGGCAGATTTATTAGGATTAATACTTGTGTGCTCAACAATAGTCTTTTGATTCTTGTCTTTGTTTTTTCTATTTATGTTCTTTATTAAATTTTTAAGAATAAAATCCTTTTTAAAATAAAAATTTAGGAAACCTCCATTCGCAAGCTTTATATCTAAAATAAAATCAAATTTATTTTTTATTTTCTCAATAATTTTTGTTCCTATAATAAAAGGTTTTTGTTTTTCTCTTTTTGCAATTACAAATGGAATTGTAGTAGAGAGATCTCCAAATTTTCTATTAGATGGAATGGAAAACTCAATATCTTCAATAGAAATATCAAAATCTTCTTTAAGCAAACTGTATAGTTTATTTTTTAAATCATCCTTTAAGAATTTCATATTTTACCTCAATAAGTTCTATTCAGAGATAAATTTTTCAATGGCTATTTTCATTTTTGTCTCCAAATTATCTTTTAGGTTTTTATTAGGTGATGTTTTTCTTATTATTTACTTTTTTTATGATTAATTTAACTATTCCTGTTTTCCCTAAAGAAATAATGTCATTTTCCTTTA
>JAUWNT010000147.1 GCA_030612495.1 Candidatus Aminicenantota bacterium | reverse complement strand
ATATGTAATACTGGGCATCAATATATTCATATGTTCAATCGGGCTTGGTGCAGGATCGTTATAGTAACCAGCTCTTAATGCAAAAGAATCTGATACTAAATACTCTGCTCCAACTCTCAATTGAACCTTACTATCCCAGTAAAAATTAAAATCTTTATTAAATGCAGCTCCTAGTAAAGGATGAGCTTTCATAGCCTGCCATTGAGCATCAGTATAGTTCATTTCAATAACAACAATTTTTTTCCAGTCTGTATATTGAACATCTGCTGTAATTGTTAATTTGTCAGTAGCCTTAAAAGCAATTCCTGCTCCCACCCACATAGGCCATGTTAATTCTCTTTCTCCTTCAGTTGTTCCTGAAACACCATACAATTCAGCACCTTTCATTTCAATATTTCCATCTAATGTTATTTTTGAAGGAGTTCTGAAAGTAAGACCAATACTGAATTTATCACAAGGTTTAAAAAGTGCACCTATAGTTGCACCCATACACATTCCATTAAGATCTTCATGGTATTGACCAATTCCGGGCCTTTTTACATCAAGCATTGCATAGTTTATATTAATTGTTGCTCCAATAGAGAATTTATCGCTTATTTTGTAAGAAACCGCAGGAGAAATTGACACAACTGCTAAAAAGCTTTCCATTTCAAGACTGGTCCCCTGGGTTAAAACCGAAAAATCACCCCCATTCCACTTAACACCAAGACCTGAAGGTACATAAGCAGCAAGTCCTATTGTTAGCTTGTCTGAAATAGATTTAAAATATCCCATTGCACCTGATGGATACAATTTGCTCTCTGTTGTTGCATCAATCCCATATAAATTAGATTTATACGTACTTTTAGGCATTAAAAGTGTTCCGAATATAGAAAAACTCGAGCCTTTTAATTGAGATAAACCTGCTGGGTTCCAGAATACAGCACTGTAATCATCTGCTAATCCAATAAAAGCTCCTCCCATAGATATTGCTTTTGATCCGGACCCATTCAGGTTAAAACCATTTGAAAATAAACCTGAACTTAAAAAAATAGTTAATAATAAAAATGAAAATAATTTTAAAGCTTTCTTCATACATCCTCCTATTTAATAATAACAAAAAAATTATAATTGAAAATAAAATTTATTTCAATTAAATTACAATATTACTTAGTTTTTATTTTAGAGAAATATGTATACATTATGGGAACTATAAAAAGCGTTAGCAAGGTTGAAGCAAAAAGCCCGCCAATTACTGTAATAGCCATTGGAGATCTCATTTCAGCTCCTTCAGAAGTAGCAATAGCCATTGGAAGCATTCCGAATATGGTTGAAAGTGCAGTTATAAGCACAGGCCTTAACCTTACAGTTGCGCCTTTTACAACAGCACTAAATTTATCCATACCTTTTGCAATTAACTGGTTAATATAATCAACCATAACAATTCCATTATTAACAACAATTCCTCCCATCATTATAAAACCCATAATTGCAGGAAGACTGATATTTTTTCCACTCAATGCCAGGAATATAACAACACCTATAAATGCAAGAGGTATTGTGAACATAATTATAAACGGATACTTAAAACTCTCAAATTGCGATGCCATAACAGCATAAACCAGAACGAATGCAAGTAAAAGAGCAATAAACATTGTTTTATATGCTTCTACCATATCCTTATACTGGCCTCCCATTTCTGAAAAATATCCTTCAGGTAGATTGTCTGTAATATCTTTAGATCTTTTCATTATCTCATCAATAATACTCCCAAGATCTCTGTCAATATAATTTGCATTAACACTAACCTTTCTTACCTGATTTTCTCTGTCTATTTTAACAGCACCAAATGACTTTTTGAATTCAACCACTTGACACAGGTAAATCTTTTTTCCCATTGGAGTTATAATAGGAAGTTTTTTCAATTCTTCGATTGTATTTCTATCCTTTTCCTTTAAACGAACGCGAATGTCTCTCTCCTCTCCCTCAAGCATTATTCTCGATACAACTGTTCCTATTGTAAAGGTCTTAACCTGGTGAGAAATATCATATGGAGTTAATCCTAATTTTGATGCTTCCTCTTTTTTTATTATCAATTGTATTTCAGGTTTTTTCTTTTCAAGAGATATTTCAACATCTCTTATACCTTTAATATCTGATATTTCTGTTTTAACCTTTTCTGCAATAAATTCTAATTTTTTCAGATCTTTACCAAAAAATGCAAGTTCAATAGGGCTTGCACTGGATCCACCTGAAAAACTCGAACTTACATCTATATATTGTAATTTACCCTTATCAAGTTTCGGAAAATATTTACGCCAGTTCTCAAGAATTTCTTTATAACCTACATCTCTCTTGCTGCTTGTTGTTAAATATGACCATAAGGTAGCTTCATTAGAACCAGCTGGATTAAAACCTGATGCAGAATCCTGGGCATTCTGTTCACTCACACCAACAGTAACCATTGTTGATAAAGAATTTTTGTCTCTTATGGATCTATCTTCTATATATTTTATAATTCTATTAGTTTCAGTTAGGTTTGTACCCACAGGCATTTTTAATTTCAAAAACATCATAGCCCTGTCCATATCCGGCATAAATTCTGTTCCTAAAAAGGTTGCAAAAATAAGAGAAAGAATAAAAATCACAATTACTGAAATCAAAACAATCTTTCTTTTCTTCAGGGCAATTCTTAGGTGTTTTTCATAAATATTTCTGAACTTAAGGAATTTATCCTTACCAAGAGTTATATTCTTTTTTTTATGTGTGCTTTGTAATTTAAAATATTTGGAAGCTATCATTGGAATAATAGTAAATGCAACAAAAAGTGATGCAAGAAGTGAAAAGGAGACTGCAACTGCAAGCCCACGAGACATTGTGCCTGCAACACCCTCAGCAAACATCATTGGGAAAAAAACAGCTATTGTTGTTAATGTAGATGCAATTATTGCAGTACCAACCTCAGAAGTACCTGATCTGGCAGCCTCAAAAGGTGATTCTCCCTCTTCTAAATGCCTGAAAATATTCTCTATAACCACAACTGAATTATCTACAAGCATTCCTACACCAAGTGCCAGACCACCTAATGTAATTAAATTCAATGTATAACCAGCAAGATAGAAAGCAATAAAAGTGATGATAACAGAAACAGGAATAGCAATTCCAATAGCAATAGTTGGTCTCAAATTTCTCAAAAAAAGAAAAATAAGCATCATAGCCAAAAAACCGCCAAGTAAAATATTACTTGCACTTTTTGAAGACATAATCTCAATTATTCTTGAAAAATCCAAAGCCATATAGAATTTTATATCCTGATCAAGGGTAGATTTTATCTTTTCCAGAGACTTTTTTACAGCTTTAGCCACAAGAACAGTATTTGCTCCAGAACCTTTAGTTATTATCAAAGCCACGCCCTTTTTCCCATTAATTCGAATAATGCTTCGTACCTCTTTTGATGTTTCTTTCACATCTGCAATATCTTTCAAAAAGATCGGCTGCATCTGAAGTCCAACTCCAACTATAACCTCTTTAATTTCTTTAATCTTTTCAAATTCACCAATAGTACGTATCAAATATTCTTTGTGGCTCTCATCCATATATCCTGAGGGAAGATTAATATTTGAGGCTTGAATTGCTCCTTCAACCTGGTGTATAGATATGCCGCGTGATTCGAGTTTACCCTTATCAATGTTAATGAGAATCTCAGTCTCTTCAGGAGAAAAAACCATTGCTGAAGCAACCCCCGCAATCCTTTCCAAACGAGTTGCAACCTCATTATCAATATAATCTTTTAATTGTTTCAAATCTCTATTTTCACCTGTGATCCCATACATCATAATTGGCATATCTGCAAAATTGAATTTGAAAACAAGTGGCGTTTTGGCTCCTTCAGGTAAAAAATTTGCAAAGGCTGCAATCTTATCTCTGATGTCTTGAGCTGCAAAATCAAGATTTGTATTTGATTCAAACTCAACCATTATCATTGATATTCCTTCCTGTGAAATTGACTTAACCTGTTTTACATTAGTTACAGTGGATATCCATTGCTCCAGAGGCCTTGTTAAATTTTCTTCAATATCTTCAGATGAAACCCCTGAATAGGTTGTAACAACGGAGATATAAGGTAATTCCATATCAGGAAGCATATCAAGACCTAATTTTGAATAAGAAATAAGACCTAATATAATAATTACAACAAATGCCATAAAAATGGTTACACGTCGTTTTAAAGAAAATTCAACAATCTTCATTTAGTTTCTCCCTCTATTTTAATTAATGCCCCCTCTTTTAAATCATAATTTCCATTATAAACAACAACTTGACCCTCAGAAAGACCTTCTGTAATTTCAACAATACTTTCATTAGATACACCTATTTTAATATTTTTCATCTTAGCTTTACCATTATTGAATAAAACAACATAACTTTCATTATTCTCATAGAGTATTGCTGACACTGGAACAAGAAGTATATTCTCTTTTCTGAAAATTTCGATTTGAACGTCAGCAAAGACTCCTGCTTTTATTTTAATTTCAGGATTTTTTACCTTTACTTCAACCTTAAAGGTTTTTGACCCGGGATCAGCAGCTAAATTCTTTGAATATATCTCTCCCTCAAAAACCTCATCCTGCAGAGAAGTGACATTGATTTTACAATGCTGGCCAATCTTGATTTTTTCAATATCTTCTGAAGCAATATTCAGACTGATTTTTACATTTCTTAAATCCATAAGTGTTAATACACCCGAGCTCCTGCCCATATTTGGGTTTATCATATCCTCTTCTTCCATATTTTTTGAGGTAATTATCCCAT
>JAUWNT010000060.1 GCA_030612495.1 Candidatus Aminicenantota bacterium | reverse complement strand
GATATTCTCCTGCATCTAGTCCTGTTTTTGTACTATCTATAATACCAATAATTTCATATCGTTCAGAATATCTAGCTAAACCATTTGCCACTTTTCCATCTATCTTTCCAAACTCATTTTCACTATAAACTAAAGCTTTTTTTTTCATTATTTATCTCTTAATTTTTATTAATTTCTTTGAACTCAGGAGTTCTGTTTTAATTTGCCCATAACGTATGTGTATGTCTACAAGTAGACATATTTCGTTTATATCTTTCTTTTTTCTTTCTAAATTTCTTTACATTATCGCCAATCATGTTTTTTACTCTTTTATATTAAATATTATATGAAATCCAGAATGATTTTACAATGAAAATATTATTTTTTATTATAAAGCAAAAATTTTGCCGCCTTTTGCTATATTGCGTGTTGTAGCCAGTTTACTCCACTATTGAGTTATACAATTCTTCTTTAAAATCTTCCTTTTCCATTTGACTGGCTACTTGCTCCGCTTTCTTTTTGAAGGAAGTATTGTTCACTAATTCGAGAATTTTCGGTTCAAGGTTCTTCGTGGTAATTTTACTTATTTTAATCCCTCTTGGCCCCACACCCAAATCATAAATAATTTTATCCCACATAAATTGGTCAACAACATGTGGAATAATCATTGATGCACAGCCATATTTAATTGCCAGATGAGTTGTTCCTGAACCTCCATGATGAATGACTGCATATATTTTTGGGAAAATCCAGTCGTAAGGAATTCGAGAAACAAAGTGTATTAGTTTGGTATCGTAATTTTCTAGTTTGCTAAGCCCTCCGGATGCTGTATTAATTATTGCAGGAATTTTATTTCGTTCAAGTATTTCGAGGATTATTTTAGTTTTTTCGACTGGTTCAGGGTTTAACATACTACCAAAAGTGATGAATAGAATTCGATCATGCTTGGTCAGAAAATCAGTGATTTCTTTGTTTGGTTGCCAGTTGACGATTTTATTCCTTTCGTGATACCCCAAAACATCAAGATTCTCTTTCCAGTAATCAGGTCTGGGGAAAAGAGAGGGTGAAATTGTATAGATTGCCTTATTCGATAACATAGCAGTTTTTATTTGTTTTCTGCTTATCTTTTCTGTGATGTTTAACCACTTTAGCGAAATCCTTGTCGTCATAGCCATCCCGAAATTCGCTAATGAAAAGGTCAGTTTATTAAAAAAAGTACCAAAATTGCTGTGAAAAACAACATGAGTATGACCTTTCACATAGTGCAAATATGGGGATGCACATATAAGAATATTTCTTCCGCTGTTTTTTAATCCCCAAATTACTGGGTATGTTACTTTTGCATTATATACAATTCTATAAGGAATTTCGCTTTCAATTATTTCGTATTGCTTTTTGACTAGCTCTTTATTGGCTTCTGTCTGATTTTTGGCAAGTTTTACATAAGCAATAAATTTCTTTAACCCTGAGGCACTCCCTCCCATAGCAGCTCTCCCGATATCACTATCCAACATCTCAATATATTTTGTCCCCAAAGAGGCAAATTTCATATTTGAATCTTCAACAAGATTTCTAAACTGCTCAGGAAAGGCACATATAACTTGATGCCCTTTTTCTTTCAATATTTCTCCAATTGCTAAAAAAGGTTCCATGTCTCCTTGAGTTCCTATTGATATTAAAATTATCTTCATCTGCGTTTTTTTCTAATTGGCTACACAGTATTATACGCCTCAAATTGTAACCTTTCGCTTTTTATATTCAATATTATATGAAATCCAGAATGATTTTACAATAAAAATATTGTTTTTTATTATAAAGCATTTGTAGGAACAAACTCGTATAACCTCTTATAATAATCCTACCAATTTTATACCCTGTTTTAAAAACATTAATGCAAATAAGATTAATGTAATTCCCAGAGTACGGATAATATAAATATAATACTTGTTTTTAGTAAAAGACTTGAATTTATCCAAGATTAAAGTAATACCTATTTTTGACCCAACAAGCAGACTATAGAACCCTAAAATAAATAGAATTGTTGCAAAAATATGCATATTCAGACTTTTCAAAACCATTGGACCACCAATAAATAGCCAAAATAAGTATGGATGTGGGCTTAAAAAATTTGCAATAATTCCTCGTTTTAAAGCACCCTTTTTTTCTAATTTAACTTCAAATTTATTAATTTTGACCCTCAAATTTTCAACACCTAAATATATTAAGTATACAGCACCAAATAAAGTAATGATTCCAACTACAAGATCATATTTTGTTAAACGCGATAATATCAATAATACAAATAGAACGATTGGTAAATCAGTAATTAAAGGAGCAAGCGCAATCTTAAACCCTTCTTTTTTGCCATATTTGATAGTCTCAGAAAAAACTAAAGCTATCAATGGTCCTGGAGATATTCCAGCAGCAAGACCAAAAATCATTCCTGAAAATAAAAATCCGAGTCCTTCAATCATACAGCTTCCATGATGAGTTAATATAAATCGGGGTGAGAGGATTCGAACCTCCGACCTCACGATCCCGAACCGTGAGCGCTACCAGACTGCGCTACACCCCGTCTTTTTAATTTTAACATAAATTTCTACCCAATACTAATGAAAATCTCTATTGATAAATCTTATTTTGCTTTGAATAAATTCCAGCTCTGGATCCAATCTTCAGTTAAGTTTTTTTCTTCCCACTTTTCAGTAAAAGCATAACCTAATGGGAATATGTCTTTCAAGGTTTTAACATCAATACCACTTTTACGTTGTGCCAATTTTGCAAATAAAGATTGTTGATATCCCCTTATTATATAAAAAGCAGCAACATCATAAAAATTATAAATCCTAACTATCAAATCCATAGCCTGATAAATCTCTAAAGCACTTGTAAGGATACCTGAAGATAATATATAATTCCACAGCAATTTTTTTGAACAATGAAAAGCATAAAGGATTTCACTTAAAGCAAATCCCTCAATAAACCTTTCTCTTCCTATATTTATATAAACTTTTCCAATCTCTTCCATTCCAATATCACCATCTATCCATTCTCCAAGATTTACAAAATCAAGTTCACCCCTTTTAATTAATTCCTTTTCTGAAATTTTTTTATATGTATCTGTATATTCAGATTCTAACATCTCTTTTTTCCATTTTTTTGCAAGCTGTAAAGAATTCTTTTCTATCATAGAGAGTAATTTATTAATTATTATCATAATAACCCCCTAACTCTAATATATTTGTTTTTTATAAATTTTTCAACTTATTTTGCATTTTGATAAAATAAATCAGTAATCTAATTGAAATATGGTTTATCTTATGATTCTATGATTTTCAAATACACTTTTCTTTGTCTTGGTCCATCAAATTCACAAAAATATATAGCCTGCCATGTTCCAAGTAGCAATTCCCCATTACTTACAATAAATGTTTCTGAAGCTGAAAATAAACTTGACATAATATGGGAAGGAGAATTTCCTTCCATATGCTTAAAATACCCTTCATGAGGGACTTTCCGTTTTATAAATTCCTCAATATCCATTGTTACAGCAGGGTCTGCATTTTCATTTATTGTTATCCCTGCAGTAGTATGAGGAGTATAAACAATAACAATTCCCTCTTTCAAACCTTGTTTTTGAATATATTCTCTTACTTCCGAAGTTATATCAATAAATTCAATATATTTTGAGGTTTTTAAATTCAAGGTCTGAATATTTTTCATTTTTCCTCTAACATTTCCTTTTCATTAAAAACATTTGCCTGAAAAGTCTTAACATTTACTCCCCTCTTCCACTCATCTTCAGGCAATCCAGCTTTCATACACCCATATGAAATATATTCAACAAGATTCCAACCCTGTTCAACAGGAACTTGAGGCAATAGCAAACCTCTCATATAACCTTTTGTGATTATAATTCCATCCCTCCCGATTTTAATCTTATGAATGTTTTCCTGCTCTTCAGGTACAGTTAAAATTGAGATTTCAATCTTGATATTTTTCAACTCTTCTAATTTAACAGAGTTAAATCTCGGGTCTTCAAATGAAGCAGCTATCGCATTATCAACAACTGCATGGATCAAAGATTTTATTGGTAAAGGATATCCAATGCAACCTCTTAATTCCTTTCCTTTATGAAGAGTTACAAAAACTCCTCGTTTTTCAAGATATTTTGAGTTTGAGGTTTCAGGGTATGCTTTTTCTTTTTTTCTAATATAATTCTCTATTGTATGTCTTGCAAGTTTTAATAACTCAAGTTTTTCTTCCCTTGTGTATTCATCATTCATTCTTATCTCCTGAATAATTAATTACTTCCAAAATTTTTTCAGACGATTTTGAATTAATTTCATATAAAAAAACCTTAATATCATTATCTTTAACTTTTATAATAATATCCTCAATAAACCAATCATCTAAAAATATATATTTATTGAAAAAAAACACACCCATTAATTTATTTCCAATTCTATTATAAACCTTCCTGTAAACATCACAAATATCTTTTTTATTAAAACTTATAGGAATTAAAGATTCAATGATCTTATATTTGCCCAAATCCTTTCCAACAAGAAATCCTGTTTCTTTTAAATCAAGATCAAAAAAGAGACTTAATTGAGAATTAGCCCTTGAACTGAACCTTACTTCCATAATTTACTTTTATCACAATATTTTCCTTTTTACAAATCATAAAGAATTAATAATAATACCAGATACTTTCGTACTCTTGTGCATCAATACCTATTTTTTTTAATTTCTCTAAATAATTTTTTATTGAGACATCTGTATATATATAAGAATTAACTCCCCTTATATTCCTTTCCCATGGATGAAAAGCATAAACTCTTTTACCATTCGGAAGTATTGAAATTAGCTCATGATCCTGTCTGGATCTCATATGATTTTTACCAAGAAATGGTACATTAAAAACAAGCTCATCAGTCCTATAAATCCCAGGTATTAAACGTGCTTCTTCTTTTCTTTCCTGCATAGCCCTTGCAATGGGAACTGCATAATCTGATATTTCAGTCTTACCTTTCATATTGAAAAGGTAATATGGATCAACTCCAATCATTTTTAGAGCAACCCTTAAGGCAACACTCTCAAACCTCTTACTATTTGCAAAGGTAAAAACCTGCTGGTTGTAAAAAGTAATCCCCCTTTTTCTAACCTTATCTATTACATCAGCTGTTTCACGACTTATTTCATATGCATGCTCAAAATGAGTAACAACATAGATTATTCTTTTATAAGGTTCATTATACTTTGATAAGATTTCAATCAACTCATCATCAATTCTCTGAGGCACTGTAATTGGAATACGGGTTGCAATTCTAATACTCTTCAAATGAGAAATTGATGCTAATCGTGACAAGAGTTTATCCAACTTTTCATTGCTCATTATTAATGGGTCCCCACCAGTTATAAGTATATCCATAACATGTTTATGCTCTGAAATCCATTTGATAGCATTATCAGTGTCATTTTTAGAAACAAAACCTGATCTTGCCAATGGTGAAGTGATTTCCCAATTTCTTTGACAATAAACACAAATTTGAGGACATGTATCAACAGGTTTAAGTATTACAACCTTTGGATATCGTCGTGTTACATGCTCAATAGGAGAAGTATCATGCTCACGCATAAAATCAAAAGCAATTCCCCTATCATTCTTATGTGAAATCATATTCTTAACATACTTCATTGGAGGGAAAACCTGCCTTCTTACAGCATAATCATTATCAGATGGCTCTCTATCCATAAGATGAAGATAATGTGGAGTTACTCCAATTGGTATATTGTTCTCAATTGCCAGTCTAATAGCCTGCTCTTGAGTTTTTTCTATTTTTATTACCTTATTTAGCCTCTCTAAACCCTTTTTATTCTTAACTACATTCCTAAAATGCCATTTATAATCTTTCCAATCTTCTTCAGTACCATTAAAAACCCTTAATATTCTTTTCTTATTTTCCTCTCTTTTCTTCTCTATCTCAGGTTCCAAACCTGTTGGATACCTTTTTAGAAACATATCAATTTTATCACCTACAGCATCAAGAAAATTCGAACGTTCAATAGCCAATTTTCGACCATTACATTTATTAGAATCAAAAGATTCAATTCCTTCTATTACTTTTGAAGGATAAATTTTTGCCTTAAATTTTATTGCTCTGAATAGATGTTCAAATTCATCAATGAAATCATCCTGAACATCTACATCTCCATATCTTGCAGCTTTCCATAAATATTTCAAAGAAGAGGATTTTGCAATATTCTCACTCCTCTCTGATAAAATATTCTTCAATACATATACTGCATCCTTTAAAACTATATAATCCCAATCAGAAGGCTTAACAATATCATCTCTGAAACCTTGCTCTAAAACATTTAAGTATTTCATCATTCTCTTTCTTGCTGAATTCAGAGATTTACTTTTCCTTAAAATAGAGAGAATATCAGGAGCTACATTCCAGCATTCTTCCCATCTTTTATTTATATAATTAAGTTTCTTTGTCATCTAAAAATATCCTTTCCCTATATATTCTATTATATATATATTATATGTTAACATATAATAGGAATCAAAACAAAACAGAAAAGTATTAAAGTTTAATTGAAAAACTTAATCGAATGCTACTTGGTATATGAAGTTCCATTGCATCACGATCCCCTCCGGAAAAGACATATTCTGACAGTTCATATCCCACATCAAGAATATTGAATAAAGATAGACTTAAAAATGCATCTTTTCCAAACAACTTAAAATAATAGTTTAATCTCAAACTAATGTCAGTTAAGCAATCCTCTCTTGGACCACCCTTTTTCCCCTTTTTGTCCTCTGCTTTAATGGTTTTATAATAAAACACATATTGATCATATCTATTTTTATAGTCAATAAAAGCAAATGGGTCTCCATCCCTGTATTTAAGGCTGATTCCCATTGATAATTTTTTAAATATGTAAAATCCAGCATAACATTTTGCAACAAACGCCCTATCCCCATCCAATCTTCCATAGCCATTTATATGCGAATTGGGATTTGCCTGACTCTCATTTATAATTCCAATATCATTTGAACCTGCTCCATTTCCAAATGCTGTTTCTCCCATTCCAATATGAGCAAGAAAAGAAAAATTGAAAAACCACCTGTTCTTTTTTCCACCTTTTAAATTTAAGAGCAACTGAGCATAAAAAGGGTCATCTTTATAATTATAATTTGTTAAATAGTAATTTTTAAAAGGGTCTTTAAAGAAATATAAATCATTTTCATCTATTCTTTCATAAAAACCATACTCTTTATCAAATCCTACCCAGAAATTATTCTCAATCTTTTTATATATAGCTTTTACATTAAAAACCCATTTCTTTGAAAACTTTGTAGAAATACTTAATAGAAGTCTCTTCTTAAATGGTGCTGAAATATTTTCTTCTTTAAAATGATATTTTGCTCCTGTGTAACCAAATATTCCCCCCTGTTCCCCTTGTTGATAATTCAAATCTTTATTTAAATCATTCCATTTATTAATAGTTCCATATGCACCATTTTGCTCGAGGAAAAAATTAACGTTTTCTCTAATATCATAAGGAATAGATCCATATGACAATAAAATTTGAGTTTTTCTATTCTTAAACAGAACAAGACCAATATCATACCCAAGATTTGTAAGGCTCATATTATTATCAGAATAATCAAAACTTAAGTTGCTATGTTGTAAAAATATTTTAGATATAAAAGATATATCTTTAGAAATATTTGCTGACACTTTTATTCCTGTTTTTAAATTTGCATTCTTATTATTATACTCATTGCCTTTATTCCACAACACAACTAAATATGGATCATTGTCAAAATATATAGGATTATAATCATTAATTTCTTCTGCCCCATTTAATGTTGAATATCTGAAATCAAAAAATGGATCAACACTTATATTTTTATTAAAATGCATTGGGCAATTAACATTTATATTTAATACTTTTCCATCAAATGTACCAAGTTTATAAAAAGGGAAAAAACCATCTCCATCATTATCTAATAGATCTTTTGAATAATTATTCTCAAAAGGCCCCGATTTTTCTCTTTCCCCTTGAAAAGAGACTTTAAAATCCAAATTCCCTTTTTTTAAATTAAAGCCTGTTAAATAGGAGTACCTCTCTCTATCTTTAGTTTCCTGCGGAAAGCTTCCTGTTTCAGCATTTAAGTTTGATCTTTTTGAATAATTAAAAACACAAAATATCTCATAGGATCCTTTTTTTAAATTCTTTTTATAACCTGTATTGAAAAGAAATAATTCTCCATCCTCTTCATAAGTATTATCAAATATATTAAAATCATTAAACTGCCTATTAATATTAAAATAATTTAAAGAAAGAACAAAGTTTGAATTTTCATATTTTCTATTTAATATATAATCTATAAAATAATTATTAAGACTTTTTCTCCTCTCATTGTATAGCAATTCATCCCTGTGTGTAGCAGGATTCAAAATCATAAAATCAGCCCATTCACGATAACTACCCAGATCTGAATATATTGCTGATGCTGTAATCTTTGAATAACTTTTTTCAGGGTTTTCTGATAAAAAATTAAACCCATAATTTTTAGAAATTGGAGATTCGCCCTCAATTTTAAACCTATTTATTGCTGAAAAAGGTAAAATAACAGAGGGAGAACCCTGATTTAAAACTGAATTTATATTAAATCCATTAAACATCCATGAAAAGTTAATATAAGAATCACCCTCAAAATATACCCTTGGATTATCAATCATTGCAAAACCATTACTCTCTTCAATCAAAGAAGTAAACTCAGGAGCATAATTTTCAATAAAACTAGGATAAAAAGAACCTCCTGGTAAAGTCCTTATCATAAAACTATCAAAAACGAAGGAATTTGAATTTGATAAAAAGGAATCATCTTCTGAAAAAAGAGAAACATTCAAAATAAAAATAATAAAAAAAAGAGATAAAATTAATTTAAATTTAAACTTATATACCATTATAGAACCCCATTTATTTAAAACATTAAAAAAACACTCTTAAAAAATATAATTTATACCAATTCCTATTTTGTTTGATTGAGCTACAGGAACTATATTCAATTTATTTAAACGATTTCTCCTCTTCACAACATATTTTCCTATAGCATATCCAAGAACAGCAGATATAAAAACATCCGAAATCCAATGAGTATCTTCAGTCACTCTTGACAGCCCGCATAAACCAGCAATAGTATAACTTAAAATCGGAACATAAACAGTATGTTTATACATCTCAGATACTACAGTAGCTGTTCCCATTATTGACAACATATGACCAGATGGGAATGCATCATAATGGGAAATCTGACCCGATTCATACCTTTTGAAAAATCCTGAGGGGCCTGCCCAATGGTCATTTCCATTATCCCATGAAGGTCTCTGCCTTCCAAATATATGTTTTCCGATTTGAGCAACGATCCCTGTATGAATGTAAGTCATAAGCACTAATCTTGCTGTTTCTTTTGCCCTAGGATCTTTTAAAACAAGTCCCCCAAGATAAAACGCACCAGCAATACCAAGATTATATTCTCCAAGTCCAAATTTTGTTATTTTAGGGCTTATATCATCAACCCAGGAATGTTTTTCTTGATAATCCTTTATATTCCTATAAATTCTCTCATCATTATGTATAAGAATTCCTGTTATTAAACCAACACTTCCCCATATAAGCAAGTCCTTACCCTTTATTCTGAATGGAGAAGACAATATATGGCCTTCATCCTTTATCAGACATTTAAAAAAGGGCTCATCTTTCTTTTTTTCTACACAGAAGATATTGAATGCAAACAATATTATAAGTACAAAAACAAATATCCTTTTCATTTAACAATGATATTATATTAATAAAAAATGGTCAACTTGTGTGCCAATTTTCTACTTTTATTCATAATGTGTCCATATTTTAATGATTTTTACAATTTTTTTTTCTTTAATAACCTGATATACAATCCTGTGTTGGATATTTATTCTTCTTGAATACGCTCCTTTTAAATCACCTAGTAATTTTTCAAAACAAGAAGGAGATTTAAAAGGGTCTTCTTTTATTATATCCAGCAATTTAACTGCTTTCTCTTTCAGGCCAGCTGATCTAATCTTTTTTGCATCCTTTTGCGCCTGTTTTGTGTATACAAGTTTCCATGTCACCAATCCAGTACCTCTGAACACTCTTCAACAGAAGTTTTAAGCCCTTTTATAATCTCATCTCTTAAGCCAGGAATCGAAAGGAGGTATAATGTTTCCTGTATTGAATTCCAATCCTCTTCTGATATTAAAACAGCATTGCTACGTCTTCCAGTAATAATTAAAGGTTTATGATTGGCTGACACTTCATCAATAAGCTTATAGATATTTTTTCTTACTTCAGTTGCACTTAAAGTCCCCATTTTACCCTCCTTTAATATAATACGACAAAACGTACGTTATGTCAACAATATTTTTAATAAAATTAATAATTCTACATCATACTTTTACTTTAAGAAAAAAGTAAATTTTTTTGATGACTTGTTTCCTGCATAATCCTGAATAAATACTTCTATTGAATTCTTCCCTGTTTTTAAATATCTTAAATCTTCAACTTTTACCCAATTTCTATCCGGATCATACTCACAATCATTCTTCTTCCCATTTAAAAAAAGTTTCAAACTATTATCATCTACTCCTTTTCCCTTATCTGTAATTTTTATTACTAATCTTTTTAATTTATCTAAGTATCTTGATTCAGGTCTAAGAAAAAATATTTCAGGAGAGTAAATGTCTCTCATCAAAGCAAATATCCCTGAACTTATAACTCTTGTTGCAAATGTTTTATTTATACTATTATAGGTTGTATAAACATATCTCCACCTTTTTTTAAACAAATTATACCTGAAGATTCCAACCTGTCTGGGATTAAGAGTATTCTTTTTAAATTTGTAATAAACTAGATCAAGAAAAGGAAAATTATAAGGATACAGGCTTATCTGTTTTGATAAGATCGGATATTTTGAATCAAACTCTTTTTCTTCTACATTCATCACTTTTTGCTCATAAACAGCATTTGTATGAAATTCCGCTTCAAATTCTCCAGAGTTGAAATATGTTCTAATTCCTTCTGTATTAAGCAAAATCAATCTCAATCCCTTTTTAATCTCTTTGACTCTTATACCATTTTTTAAAATAACAAAATTCAGAAACACATTATGTTCTGAATTTAAAGCTTTAAATCTAAAATAGATATGGCTTGTGCTGAACTCAGGCTCAATTAGTTTTTTTTCATGTCCCTGAATAAGCTCTAACGCAAGATTTTCACCTCTTAAGTTGAAACCTTTAACTTTTATAAAAACTTCATCTCTGTTTATATATGTTTCAAAATCAATATCATTTATATCATCAGTTTCTATCTCTTTTAATAGAAATCTTTTATTAAAATAGAGCTTCCCATGTTTAAAAAAATTAAAATCAAGAAAACTAACATTATCAAAAATTCCTTTTAATAAAAATTTCTTTTTCTCCGAAATATTTGAATAATTCAATTTTCCAGAATAGAGTTTGTTATCATTATTATCGTACAAAATTATTTCAATTTTATCAGATAAACTCGCTTGCAATTTTTCAATATTAAAATCAATTTTATTTTTTATCACATTAATATCCGAAACTTTAATTACAGGCTTTTTTACTTTATAAAAAGTAATTAAACCCGTTGAAGTATTGTTATAATTATCATACACCAAAATTTTTAATTTATGTTTGCCATATTCTATATTATTATAAACATTATTCAGAAGAATCTTTTTTTCTTCAAGTTCATAACCCTTTTGAGAGAATAAATTAAAAAAATATGAACCTGAATTTGAATAAAACATATCATACACAAATCCCAATTGATTATTGTCATCTCTTTTAAATCTATTAAAGCTTAAATTAAAATAATGTTTGTTATCAATAAACACAGATATCTTATATGGAGCAACTCTTTTCCCAGTATCAGCAATATCATAGGTTTTTAAAACAATATCAAAATTTCCATCTACAACAACATGTTCATCCAGAACATAAAGACCATTATTTGATTTTTTGAAACTTATAAAATTTTCCCCGATCTCACCATTTATTAATGAGTTATGCCTATTTCTTAATATTATTGATTTTAAAACAGGGAGGTTTTTATCTCTTAAAGGTAGATTTACAAGTCTAAATGGATTAATTGCAAAGTAATCTTTATCCCTTATCTCAAGATGAAGATGTGGAAAACCAGAACCTGTTTCCCCTGAATAAGCAATCAAATCTCCTCTTTTTACTTTTAAGGGTATTTTTAGAATATAATTCCCAAAATATCTCTTTTTTCTTATATTCTGTACTTTTTTTAATATCTTCTCAAGATTATTTTCAAATTTTTCAAGGTGAAAATATATAGATGCATTTCCATCATTATGCTTTAGATATAACCCCCTGCCACTTCCTCTCTTAACCATTCTTATTTTATATATATAACCATCAGAAATTGCATAAACAGGATAACCTGTTTTCTGAAAAGTCCTAAAATCCATTCCAGAATGAAAATGATTTGAACGAAATTCCTGAAAAGAAGAGCTATATCCATTTTTGATGTTAAGAGGGCATCTGTATTTTACAAAATTTTTATCTCCTGAAAATAATAATAAATTTAAGGATAATAATATTAAAGATAAATATAATCTCATAAGAGATGAATACTATACAATTATTCATTTTAAATCAAGATTATGAATTATGTTAAATGAAAAATAAAACTATATTAATCTTTTT